>WRGV01000290.1 GCA_009787035.1 Propionibacteriaceae bacterium
GCGGCCCTGGATCCGAAGCTGTACTTCGCGATCAACGGCCCGGCGGCGGTGACGGGTGCGCTGACCAACGTGGCCATGTTCTCCGACTCGAACGCGGTCGCCGCCGCGGCGGCGCATGCGGCCACCTGGGCCAACGGGCTGAACGTGCCGGGGGCTCCGATCACCGGTGATCAATTAGTCCAGGCCGCGCAGAGCGTGGGCGAGACGCAGATCATCTCCAAGACGGGCGGCGCCCCGACGCTGGCCATCGGCATGGCCGAGATCTTCCACCAGATGCTCGGCGGGGCCGCGCTCAAGGAGTTCTGGTATCACTTCGCGATCATGTTCGAGGCGCTGTTCATCCTGACGACCGTGGACGCCGGCACCCGCGTGGCGCGCTTTATGCTGTCGGACGCGCTGGGTAACCTGCCCGGCTTCTTCCGCCGCTTCCGCAACCCGAGCTGGCGCATCGGCAACTGGGTTTGCTCGGTGATCGTCGTGGCGGCCTGGGGGTCGATCCTGGTCATGGGCATCACCGACCCGCTGGGCGGCATCAACACGCTGTACCCGCTGTTCGGCATCTCGAACCAGCTGCTCGCGGCCATCGCGCTGACGCTGGTCACCGTGGTCGTGATCAAGAAGGGCAAGCTGAAGTGGGCGTGGATCCCGGGCATCGGCCTGGTGTGGGATCTGATCGTTACGCTGACGGCCAGCGCCGAGAAGGCGTTCTCGAAGGTGCAGGCGATCGGCTACTGGACGCAGCACCAGTGCTACGTCGCCGCGCGCGACGCCGCGAACGCCGGCTCGATCAGCCCGACCAACGGGGTGTACAAGTACACGTCCACCAGCCCGACCTGCTCGGTGAGCGGCACGATGGCCAACTTCAACGCCGTCATCCGCAACACGATGGTGCAGGAGATCTTGCAGATCGTCTTCGCGCTGTGCGTGATCGTGGTCGTCGTGGTGGGCGTGGTCGTGTCGGTCAAGGCCATCCGGGCCGGCTCGCTGCCGACCACCGAGGAGCCCGAGGTCACCTCGCACCTGTTCGCCGCGCGCGAGCTGGCGCTGTCGGGCCCGGAGAAGGTCGTCGCCGCGCAGTGGGCGGAGTACAACGCCGCGCACGCCGGCACTGTGATCGCCGAGGCCGGGCTGGAGCAGCTGGCCGCCGATCCGGACGATCCGGACGGCGGTCTGGAGCCGAGGCGATGAGCACGCCGGGACGCGTCTGGCACGCCCTTGTCTGGTATGTCAAGGGCGTGCTGGGCGAGAACGACTACGAGCACTACGTCGTCCACGCCCGGGCCCACGGCGAGGCCGTGNTGTCGGTGCGCGACTACTGGCGCGANCGCTANGCGGCCCAANACCACGACCCGGGTGGCCGCTGCTGCTGATGAGTTGTGGCAACCATCGCGCCGTTGGCCCCGCATCGAATCACAAGCGTGTAATTTAAGTGAGGAGGCGCAGGCAGGCGAGTAGCCCGGTGGTAAGATCGCTCCACTGTCGCCTGTCAAGGCGACACGCCGACGAACTTCAGAACACACTCTCAGGCCGAGAGGCCCGGTTCCAACCCCGCGGAACAGGGAAGATGACAAGGAGACCCCCGTGAAACATGGTGGTGACACCCGTGGTGCTAGACGTGGTGGTGTGGATCGGGTAGGTGACTAGCATGTCCGGTTTCTTTGGCTTCGGCCGAGACAAGAAGACAGAGGCGCCAGTCTTCACAGATGAGATTGTGCTGCCTGACGGGCCGACCGAGTCGCTGAGCCTGGAGCAGCGGGAGCTGATCGTGAAGCTCGCGGAGGCGCTCGCGGATGATTTTGTGGCCACCGCCGCCGAGCACAAGTGGTACAACCCGTCGCTGTATCCGGTCGATCTTGTTTCCATCACTCAGGGTCTCGGCATCGCGGTCTGGCCCAGCGATATGGATGGAAACGAGGGTGCGATCTCCAAGAGCGCGGGTCAGCTCATGCCGGAAGTTGCGATCTCAAATGCTCTTTCGCCGCAGAGTCGACTCTTTACGCTGGCTCATGAACTCGGACACTGGCAGGTCTTCATTCAAGGAAAGACTGAGCAGCAAATCAGGGAGACCGCCTTTGGTGACATTCGAGTGAAATCCGAAGGTGATCGCAACCCTCGCGAGTATCTTGCGAATTCTTTCGCGCATTATGTGCTCATGCCGACTGAAGAGATTCTGATGTGCATCGTCAGCAACATGACCTTCGATGACATGCGAGTGCATTTCGGTGTATCCGAGGAATCCATGATGCGGCGTCTGTCGTACTTCAATCTTGAGCAGCAGCCTTTCGGCACTGCGCCAGATGGGGGTATCTCGGTCGATGAGTGACAGCCCAGTTCCGACGGGTGAATCTTGGGATACTGGTGAGACTGCGCGAGCAGAGGCAGAGACTCATCGTGCCCGTCATGCCATGGACGATAGTACTGTTCCCGTACAAGTGCCGAAGTCGCAGTTTCCGCAGGCTGCGCCGCCATTGCGTACCGGAATGGATCAGTTGCTGGCGCCAGCCAGCGAGGCGTCCGCGAGGAGTCGCGCAGGCGCCCTGCCGCGCAATGGAATTGCTGCCAGAATCAGAGCCAACAGTCGCGAACTTCAGGAGACGCTGAACAGGATTCGCGAACAGGATCCACGATGGTGGGTGCTTCACCATGACTCACGGGGTGACCAGCGGCTGCAAAACGGGGTGGTTTTGGGTTTGTTGGGTGCATGGTTTGTGTTCGGGATGGTCTCTTGTTGGGTGGTGTGGCGTGGCATCGATGTCATCCAGTCGTTTCAAGCCCAGTCTCCATGCGAGGTGTGTTCTGCACAACTGAAGGTGCCCCTGTGGGGGCTGGAACACTGGTATGTGCTGGTGATTTGGGGGATACTAACCATCGTATCGCCAGTGCTGGGTGGATGGATTGGTGCACGTTCCTCGGGGAAGACGATTGGTCAGCCAACAATCGACCTTTCATCCTAGTGGGGAGGCTGACATTTCGGCGACTCTCGGCGAAGACGTCGACGCCTGACGCAGGCGTCACCCTCATGGTGGCCGGGTGTCCGCTGCAGCCCGCGCACGGAGCTGGCATCGACTAGGCTCGATGCTGGACGTGGAGGCAATCATGATCGTGCTGTATGCGGTGGTCGGCGCCGCGTGTGGCTTCGCGGTCGCGGCGTTCGTGTTCATTCACGTGGCGTCGTTCAAGGTCGAGGCGAGCGGGAAGACGTCGATCATCACCCTCATCGGGCTGGTTGCGTCGGTGGTTGTGGGCATATGGATCAACGCCGATCCCGAAGGTGGAGCCGCCGAGTCGTCGAACACGCCGCTGATCACGGCCGGGGCGGCGGCGATCGTCACCCTCGTCGTGTTGGTGTACTTCGGGTTCTGGGGCCGGACGAAGCAGTGGCTT
>WRGV01000291.1 GCA_009787035.1 Propionibacteriaceae bacterium
CCCCGCCCCGCCGGTGCCGAACGTGCAGTGGGTGTCGTACTTCACCGGCTCGTACGCGCTGCACGCCGCGTGGTGGCTCAACGCCAACCAGTGGGGCACCCAGGTGTCGCACGGCTGCGTCAACATGAAGAACGCCGACGCGAAGTGGATCTACGACAACGCCCCCATCGGCACCACCGTCGTCACCCACACGTAGGCGACCGCAACGCAGTTGCGCCTCCCTCCAGTTGTTGCGGGAAGCCGCAGCCACCCCTGGGTGCGACACCATTAGGACAAGCGCGGTAAACTGGCTTGTTGGCCTCATTTTCGTCCGGACGGATCCGCCGCCCGCCTCCTGATCGGAGTCTGTTTTGCCCACACCGTCCACACCGCTCGTCTTGGAGGACGAGGCGCTGCGCAACCGCGACGACCTGCGCAACCTGGCCATCGTGGCCCACGTCGACCACGGCAAGACCACGCTGGTCGATGCGATGCTGTGGCAGTCGGGCGCCTTCCGCGAGGGCTCGGACATCGCCGTGCGCGTCATGGACTCCATGGATCTGGAGCGCGAGAAGGGCATCACGATCCTGGCCAAGAACACGGCCGTGCTGCACACCAACGCCGACGGGCGCGAGCTGCTGATCAACATCATCGACACGCCCGGGCACGCCGACTTCGGCGGCGAGGTCGAGCGCGGCCTGGAGATGGTGGACGGCGTGCTGCTGCTCGTCGATGCGTCCGAAGGCCCGCTACCACAGACCCGTTTCGTGCTGAGGAAGGCACTGGCCAAGAAGCTGCCGATCATCGTCGTGATCAACAAGGTCGACCGGCCCGACGCCCGCATCGCCGAGGTCATCGACGAGACCTACGCGCTGTTCATCGACCTCATCGAGGACGAGTCGGACGAAGCCGGCGTGCTCGACTTCCCCATCGTCTACGCCTGCGCCAAGGCCGGCCGCGCCAGCCTGAACCGTCCCGAAGACGGCGGCATGCCCGACTCGACCACCCTGCAGCCGCTGTTCGAGTGCATCGAGCAGACGATCCCGGCGCCGGCGTACCACGAGGGCGCCCCGCTGCAGGCCCGCGTCACCAACCTCGACTCGTCCCCCTACCTCGGACGCCTCGCGCTGTGCCGCATCGTCGAGGGCACCATCACCCGCGGCCAGACCGTCGCCTGGTGCCGGCGCGACGGCAGCGTCTCGAACGTCAAGCTGTCCGAGCTGCTCATGACCAAGGCCCTGGAGCGCGTGCCCGTCGAGGAGGCCGGCCCGGGCGACATCATCGCCGTCGCCGGCATCCCCGAGATCACCATCGGCGAGACGCTCGCCGACCCCGATGACCCCAGCCCGCTGCCACTCATCCACGTGGACGAGCCCAGCATCTCGATGACCATCGGCATCAACACGTCGCCGCTGGCCGGGCGCTGCGGCAAGCTGCTCACCGCCCGCCTGGTCAAGAACCGCCTCGACACGGAGCTCATCGGCAACGTGTCGATCCGCGTGCTGCCGACGGATCGTCCGGACGCCTGGGAGGTGCAGGGACGCGGCGAGCTGCAGCTGGCCGTGCTCGTCGAGATGATGCGCCGGGAGGGCTTCGAGCTCACCGTCGGCAAGCCCGAGGTGCTCACCCAGATCATCGACGGCAAGGTCTGCGAACCCACCGAACGGCTCACCATCGACGTCCCCGAAACCTACCTCGGCCCGGTCACCGAGATGCTCGGCATCCGCAAGGCCGTCATGGAGCACATGGTCAACCACGGCACCGGCTGGGTGCGGCTTGAGTACGTCGCCCCTAGCCGCGGGCTTATCGGCTTCCGGACGGAGTTCCTCACCCAGACCCGCGGCACCGGCATCATGAACCACGTCTTCGAGGGGCACACCCCGTGGGTCGGCGAGCTGCGCGCCCGCGGCACCGGGTCGCTCGTCGCCGACCGCCAGGGCACCGTGTCGAGCTACGCGCTGTTCAACCTGCAGGAGCGCGGCACGCTGTTCGTCGCCCCTGGCGAGGTCACGTACGAGGGCATGGTCGTCGGCGAGAACTCGCGGCCCGACGACATGGACGTCAACCCCACCAAGGAGAAGCACCTCACCAACGTGCGGTCGTCCACCGGCGACGAGCTGGAGCGGCTGATCCCGCCGCGGCGCATGTCGCTGGAGCAGAGCCTCGAATTCTGCGCGCCCGACGAGTGCCTGGAGGTGACCCCGGACGATGTCCGCGTGCGCAAGGTGACCCTCGACGCGCGCGACCGCGCGAAGATCCGCATCAAGGCGCGCTCGCAGGACGCGAACGCGGCGCCGCAGGGCTGATTCCAGCTACACGGGCGCTCCGGTGGCCGGGAATGGTCGTCAGGGCACCATTCCCTGCCACCTGCACTCATCTGGGCTGGGGTGACCGACCCCGCGCGGGACATACGGGATCCCAGATGCCCGAAAACGGCCAAGAATGGCCAAAATCCGAGTGCTGGGCGCGCGTTTGTCCCGCGCGAAGGGCGATATGTCTATGCCATATAGCTATAGTGCATAGCTCAGAACCCCGGCACGTAGCTGTTCAGCAGTGTGGCGCGGATATCGTCGGTGACGGCGGGCGGCGTCCAGACCCAGATGAAGCTGATGCCGCCCTGGGTCGGGTAGAAGCAGCCCTCGCCCGTGCGGTCGGGCTGTGACGACGAGCGCGCGCACCAGGCGGTGTAGCCCGACGTCATCGTGCGCATGCCCGAACCGCCGCGGTCGATCGTGGCGCCGTCCTGCGTGGTGATCCACCTGCGTGCGGCCGCCGACAGCGTGCTCGCCGGCGTCGGGATGCCGTACGGGTACGTGTTCACCGTCGTCGTGGGCGTGGCCGGGGCCTGCGCCGGCGCAGTGCTCGGCGCCACGGTCACAGCACCCGGGGTGGGCGTCGCCGAACCCAGCAGGCCGATCAGGATCTCGGTGCCCGACTGCAACTGCGTGTCGGCCTGTTCGGGGCCCCACCTGGACGACACGATCGTCTGGCTGGCCGGCAGCACCACGGTGCCGAAGCGGACATCCGACACGGCGTTGGCGGCGAACCCGCCGTCGGTCGCCAGCGTCACCGGCGTGGCGGTCGCCGTCACGTGCACGGTCGCCGTCTGCGTCACCAACGTCGGCGCCGGCTTGAACTGGTCCACCGTGCGGCTCAGCACCAGCGCCAGGATCGCCAGCACCGCCACCGACCCCACCACGATCAGCGTCAGCGTCAGCTGGTGCGCCGTCCGCGCCAGGTGGTGCATGGTCGCATCGGCCACGCCGTCGTCCTCGTCGTGGCTGATCAGCGTGGCACCGTCGGACGGCTCTGCGGACGTCACGCTCAGCGGGGCCTGCGACGCCGGCTGCGCTGCGGCCTTGCGCGCCCGCCGCCCGCGCGGGGCGGTCGCCGTGGCGGCATCA
>WRGV01000292.1 GCA_009787035.1 Propionibacteriaceae bacterium
CTGCGCGTGTCGTTCCACAGCAGCGCCGGACGGACGACCTCACCGTCGCCGTCCAGGCACACCATGCCGTGCTGCTGCCCGCCGACCGAGACGGCCGCGACGTCGTCCAGACCTCCGGCCTGGTCGATCGCCTGGCCCAACGCGTGCCACCAGGCGTCCGGATGCACCTGTGTGCCGTCCGGGTGCGAGGCCCGCCCGCTGCGCACGAGCGCGCCTGACGCCGCGTCGCGGATGACGACCTTGCACGATTGGGTGGAGCTGTCGATGCCTGCGACCAGCGTCATGGCGATGTCCTTTGTGTGTGATTTCGGGTGAATATGCCGAAGCCGTGCCCGCCCCGAAGAGCGGACACGGCCAACGGCGTACGGGCTAGCGGGCGCCGAGCAGGTGCTCCAGCGCCAGCTGGTTCAGCTGGACGAAGCCGGCGTCGCGGGCGCCGAGCTCGTCGGGATCGTAGTCGTCCGGCGTCGCCATGAAGCTCTCGGCGGTCTCGCCGGCGGCCAGCGTCGTCTCGGTCAGATCGGGGATCTTCGCGAGCTTCAGCTGCTCCTGCACCTCGGGATCGGCGCGGAAGGCCTGCGCGCGCTCCTTGAGCATCAGGTAGGTGGCCATGTTGGCCTTGACCGTGCCCCAGACCTCTTCCTCGGACTCGGTGCGGCTCGGCTTGTAGTCGAAGTGGCGCGGGCCGTCGTAGCGCGGGCCGCCGCCGGGGAAGCCGTTCTCCAGCAGGTCGACGGTGCCGAACGCGCTCATCAGGTCGCCGTGGCCGAAGCACAGATCCTGGTCGTACTTGATCGACTTCTGGCCGTTGAGGTCGATGTGGAACAGCTTGCCGCTCCACAGCGCCTGCGCGATCGAGACCGTGTAGTTGAGGCAGGCCATCTGCTCGTGGCCGATCTCGGGGTTCAGGCCGACGATGTCGCCGTTCTCCAGCTGGGCGATGAAGGCCAGCCCGCTGCCGACGGTCGGCAGCAGGATGTCGCCGCGCGGCTCGTTCGGCTTCGGCTCCAGCGCGATGCGCAGGTTGTAGCCCTTGGTCTTGATGTAGCCGGCGACCGTGTCGATGCCCTCGCGGTAGCGGTCGAGCGCGGCCTTGTAATCCTTGCTCCAGTCATACTCGGCGCCCTCGCGGCCACCCCACATGACGAACGTCGTGGCGCCCATCTCGGCGGCCAGATCGACGTTGCGCAGCACCTTGCGCAGCCCGAAGCGGCGGGCGCGGCGGTCGTTGGCGGTGAAGCCGCCGTCCTTGAAGACGGGGTGGCTGAACGTGTTGGTCGTGACCATCTCGCACACGATGCCCGTGTCAGCCAGGCCCTTCTTGAACCGCTCAATGATGCGGGTGCGCTCGGCGTCGGACGAGCCGAACGGAATCAGGTCGTCGTCGTGGAACGTGATGCCCCAGGCGCCGTACTCGGCCAGCTTCTCCAGCACGTAGACCGGATCGAACGGCTTGCGGGTCGGCGAGCCGAACTGGTCGCCACCCGTCCAGTTGATCGTCCACAGACCAAAGGAGAAGTGATCTTCCTTGGTGGGAGTCGGGATGCTCATAGTGTCTGCTCCTCATCGCAGTCTGAAGGTGAAGCACCAATCGGTGTGATTCACTGTCGAGCATAGGCCTTGGCACGCGGGGGCGCTGGGAGTTGCCCATGAGTTTCTTACGAAAGTTGCGGACGGCGCGCGGCCCGGCGGACGGCCGTGCGCTCGGCCTTGCGCTCGGCGCGCATCGTGAGGAACTGAGCCCGTCCGGACCGTGCGGCCTGCACCAGCTCGCCCACGCTGTGCACCGGCTCCACGTGCAGGTCGTTCAGCTCGTTGAACCGGCGCGCGGCCTCGACGATGTCTCTGGGCCGCATCCCCGTGCCGGGCAGGCGCAGCGGCAGGTGGTACTCCCCGGTCACGGGGCGCCAGAACGTCAGATCCTTGCGGAACCACATGAAGGTGGACGTCCCGCCTGTGGCCGTGCAATACGTCACCTCCTGCACCCGGATGGTCTTCGTGTGGCCGTCGGCATACACCAACGTAGCCTGCCCGGGTTGCACGATCAGGCGGCGTCGGCGCACGTACCCGCAGCCCCACCAGACATTGATGATGAGACCTGCGATGACGATGACCGCACTCACCACGAGTTCGGCCCACAACACCGGGTCGCCGCCGTACCCCTGCCCAAATCCGGACAACGCGTAGACAAACCAGAGAACTGCAACCGGAAGCGATAGCCACAGTACATAGCTGTATTTCCCAAGCGGCAAAGCGTAATACAGGCCTCGCGCGGCCACGACGTAGGTAGATTCGTCAGCGGCGGTCGCCATCACCATTCCCTATCTCACTCAGATAGCCACTGGGGATGTATTCGGTGTCCCGGACAAGGCCGAGCTGACGCGCCTGCTCGACAGCTGCGGCCTCGAAATCCTGCCGCTGCTGTGGCGTCAGCGCCGCCACGCCCTACGCCAGTCGGCGCCAGAATCGCGCTGATCGCCATGTCGGCCAGTGCGAACAGAACCTCATCGGCCAGCATCGTCATTGCGCCCTCCGCCGCCGTCGCCGCCAACTGCATGCCCGAGGCAACCTCATGAAAACTGGCCGACGCGCTGCGCAGCCCCGGCACGATGTCGTCGAGAGCCGAGATGAGCTTCTTGAAATAGTAATTGGCCGCCTCCGCGGAGTTTCCCTCCCAGGTGTCCATCACCGTGTTCTTCGACTGCCAGACCGAGTCGGCCATCTGCTCATGCAGCGTCGCGAGGTACTCCAGCGCCTGACAGCCGGACTCGGCAGCATTCCAGTTGCCGCAGAAGTGCTGATACACATCGTCGAGCGGGTTCTTCCCGTGGTTGCACCAGGTCAGAATCTTGATCACGATGTCGCTGGGCGCATAGAAGATCTGCCCTTGTCGCATGATCATGTCGACATAGTCGGGAATCGGGTCACATCCTGACGGCACGGGCAGGTGAACGGCAGCGTTCGCGAAACTTGCCGAGGTGTCGAGAGGCGTCACGTCGTAGCCCGGATCCGGCGGCACCACATAGGTGGCGTCCTGATATGCCGCCAGCGACAGGGCAGGAAAGCCCGCCGCACACTGCTCGTCGGTTTGCTGGTAGTACCGCGCCAGATTGTCGAGCTCACCCGACGCATCGGACAGGATCGTATACGTGCGCCGCAGCCGGGTGACGATGGTGTCGTTGACCTGGTTGGCGGCGGTGCGGAACTTGTAGTACAGACCATCCTCGGCGCCAGCGCCCCCGACCCACTGGTCGGAATAGGCGATCGCGTCCTGACACACAGGCGCCCACGAGCCGATGGTGTACGCGAACGCGCTGATCGCCGCTGGATCTGCCACTAACGACATCCGGATACCCCCTTCTGCCCGC
>WRGV01000293.1 GCA_009787035.1 Propionibacteriaceae bacterium
AGAGCTTCTTCAAACTGTGCGGCGAAGTGGCCGATGTGAAGGCGGCAGTGACTGCCGCCATCGCGGCGGGCACGGGCCGAGGACAGGTCGTGTCGAGCTGCGTCATTCCCGCGCCCGATCCGGCACTGTTCAAGGAGATGGTGTGAGGGAATCGACGAATCAACGATGAGAACGCAGCGGCCGCGGCCCCGTCCGCAGGCTCTGGAATTTGTGTAATGAGGAAGTGGAAATGAATCTGAGAACTACGTTGCACGGCAACGTCTACACGTTCGGCGATCTGAAGGAACTCTTCGGAAAGGCGAACGAGGAGAAGTCCGGCGACCATCTGATCGGCATCGCGGCGGGCAGCGTCACGGAGCGCGTGGCGGCCAAGATCGTGTTGAGCGACCTGCGGCTGTCCGATATTCGCGACAATCCGCTGATCCCGCCCGATGAGGACGAGGTGTCGGCTGTCATCGAAGAAGATGTCAACGAGCACGTCTACCAGGACATCAAGTCCTGGACGGTCGGCGAATTGCGCGATCGAATCCTGGGCCGTGAAGGCACAACCCCGAAAGATATCGAGACAATCCGGCGCGGCCTGACCTCCGAAATGGTGGCCGCCTGCGCCAAGCTCATGAGCAGCGCCGACTTGGTCTACGGCGCGTCCAGGATGCGGGTCACGGCCAAGTGCCGCACCGAGCTCGGCCGTCCCGGCACGCTGTCGTACCGCTGCCAGCCGAACCATCCGAAGGACGATCCGGACGGCATCAAGGCCTCGCTGTACGAGGGCCTGTCGTACGCGTCCGGCGACGCCGTCTTCGGCGTCAACCCGGTCGAGGACACCGTCGCGAACACGACCCGCATCCTCAACACGCTGTACGACGTCATGGAGACCCTGCACGTGCCGACGCAGATCTGCTGCCTGGCGCACGTCTCGACGCAGATGGCCGCCGTGGACGCCGGTGCGCCGTCGTCCATGTTCTTCCAGTCGATCGCCGGCACGCAGGACGCGAACACCGACTTCGGCGTCACGCGCGACCTGCTGGAGGAGGCGTTCGCGCTGATCAAGAAGAAGGGCCTGTGCCCCGGACCGAACCTGATGTACTTCGAGACCGGCCAGGGCTCCGAGGTGTCGATCGGCGCCGACCGCGGCGTGGACGAGATGACGCTGGAGGCCCGCACGTACGGCTTCGGCAAGCACTTCACGCCGTTCATGGTCAACAACGTCTCGGGCTTCATCGGCCCGGAGACGATCTACGACGGCAAGCAGATGATCCGCGCGAGCCTGGAAGACCACTTCATGGGCAAGCTCTCGGGCCTGCCGATGGGCATGGCCCCGTGCTACACCAACCACACGGGCATCGACCAGAACGACCAGGAGATCGCCACGCTGCTGGTGGCCATGGCCGGGTCGAACTACTTCATGGGCCTGCCCGGCGGCGACGACATCATGCTCAGCTACCAGGACACCAGCTACCAAGACGATGCCACGTTCCGCGAGCTGCTGGGTCTGACGCCGACGCCCGAGTTCTTCGAGTGGGCGCAGGAGTGGGGCATTTTGGACGAGCACGCACACCTGACCGAGCGCGCTGGCGACGCGTCCATCTTCGTGAAGTGAGGGCTGGGAAATGAGCGAGACGCAAACATTGAACGAATCCGACATCAAGGCGATGGTCGCCACGATCCTGGCCGGCATGGCCAGCGGTACCAGCTCCGCGCCGGTGCCCGCCACCGCGCCGTCCCTGGTCGTGGAGGACGCAACCTGCGAGCAGCGCTTCGAGGTGCCGAACCCGGCCAACCGCCAGGCGTACCTGGACATGATGGCCACCACGGCGGCGCGCATCGGTGAGGGGCGGGCCGGGGCCCGTCCGACCGTGAAGTCGCTGCTGCGCTTCCGGGCCGACCACGCCGGCGCGATGGACGCGGTCTTCTCGGACGTGTCCGCCGACCTGCTGGCCAAGCTCGGCCTGTTCTGCGTGCAGTCGGCGGCCGCCGACCGGGCCGCGTTCCTGATGGATCCGACCATCGGCGCGCACTTCACGCCCGAGATGGGCCAGCAGCTCAGCCAGGGCTGCACGCACGGCGCGCAGGTGCAGATCATCGTGGCGGACGGGCTGTCGTCCACGGCGATCGAGCGGAACATCCCCGACCTGCTGCCGTCGTTGGAGCAGGGCCTGAAGCGCTACGGGCTGAGCGTGGGGACGAACGTGTTCGTGAAGTACGGCCGAGTGCGGATCATGGACGAGGTGACCTCGCTGCTGGGCTGCGAGGTTGCGGTCAACCTGATCGGCGAGCGTCCGGGCCTGGTGACCAACGAGTCGCTGAGCTGCTACCTCACCTACAAGGGCCATCCCGGGATGGCCGAAAGCGGCCGCACGGTCGTGTCGAACATCTACTCCAAGGGCACCCCGCCGGTCGAGGCCGGCGCGTACCTGGCCGACATCGCCAAGAAGATGATCGACACCAAGTCGAGCGGCATGGATCTGAAGCTGTGACAAGAGGCCCCGTCCGGCCGGCACCCGCGTGATGCCGGCCGGGGNGGGCGGCAAGGCTACCCCCCGCGGGCGGCGGGGCACTGGAAAGGAGATGAGCCCTCGTGAAGCTACAAACCACACTGTTGGGCAAGACATACCAGTTCCGCGACGTCAAGGAGGTGTTGGCCAAGGCAAATGAGCTGAAGTCGGGCGACCAACTGGCCGGAATCGCCGCGGCCACCGCGCAGGAGCGGGTCGCGGCCAAGGTCGTCCTGGCGAACATGCTCGTCAGCGACGTGCAGGAGAATCCCGCGGTGCCGTACGAGACCGACGAGGTCACGCGCGTCATCATGGACGACATCAACCAGCCGATCTACGAGTCGGTGCGCAACTGGACGATGGCCGACCTGCGCGAGTACATCCTGGACACCGACACGACATCGGAGGACCTGCGCCGGCTGTCCCGGGGCCTGTCCAGCGAGGTCGTGGCCGGGGTCGCCAAGCTGATGAGCAACCTCGACCTGATCACCGGCGCCAAGAAGGCGGTCGTGACGGCCCACTGCAACACGACCATCGGCCTGCCGGGCTCGTTCGCGACGCGGCTGCAGCCCAACCATCCGACCGACGACCTGGACGGCATCCTGGCCTCGGTCATGGAGGGGCTGTCGTACGGCTGCGGCGACGCCGTCATCGGGCTCAACCCGGTGGACGATTCGCAGGCCAACGTCGAGCGCATCCTGCACATGTTCCACGACTTCACGCAGAAGTGGAAGGTGCCGACGCAGAGCTGCGTGCTCGCGCACGTGACCACGCAGATGGCCGCGGTGCAGGCGGGCGCGCCGTCCGACCTCATCTTCCAGTCGATCGCCGGCTCGCAGAAGGGCAACGAGGCGTTCGGCG
>WRGV01000294.1 GCA_009787035.1 Propionibacteriaceae bacterium
CCTACCCCGACCGGCTGGCGTTCGTGCGCACCGGGGACGACGTGCGCGCCATCATGGCGACCGGGCGCATCGCCTCGCTCATCGGCGTCGAGGGCGGGCATTCCATCGGCCGCTCACCGGCCGTGCTGCGGATGTTCGCGCTTCTGGGGGCCCGGTACATGACGCTGACGCACGGCACGAACGTCGGCTGGGCCGACTCGGCGACCGACGATCCCGACGTCGGCGGGCTGACCGACGAGGGGCGGGCGATGATCGCGCTCATGGAGCAGGTGGGCATCATCGTCGACCTGTCGCACGTGGCGGCCACGACGATGCGCGACGCGCTCGACGTGGCGACCCGTCCGGTGCTGTTCACACATTCGTCCGCGTTCGCGGTGACCCCGCATCCGCGCAACGTGCCCGATGACGTGCTGGAGCGGTTGGGCGGCAACGGCGGCGTGGTGCAGGCGACCTTCGTGTCTGAGTTCGTCTCCAACGCGTACTACGCCTGGCGTCAGGAGGCCAAGCGCTCGATGCCGCCGAGCGAGGACGAGTCCGACGGGCCGTACTCCTGGTTCCCCGCCCCTCGGGCGGGCGAGACCGCGGAGCAGACGATCGCGCGGGGGCGGTCGGCGTCCACCAGCCACCTCCCAGACCGCTGGGCGGCCTGGGAGGCGGAGCATCCGTACCCGGCGCCGACGCTGGCCGACGTCGTGGCGCATGTGGAGCATCTGCGCGAGGTCGCCGGCATCGATCACGTCGGCCTGGGCGGCGACTACGACGGCACCAGCAACCAGGCGGCGGAGCTGGCCGACGTTTCGGGGTACCCGCGCCTGCTGGAGGCCCTGGCCGGGCGCGGCTGGTCGGCGTCCGATCTGGCCAAGCTGACCTGTGGCAACGTCTTGAGAGTGCTGGACGCCAATCCGCTGCCCTGAACGATTCGGCTAGACTCGGCCAGAACCAGCCGCCTAACCCGAGGAGCCTCATGGACCAGACCCGCCGCGCCGTCATCTGGGAGAACCTGGGCACGCCCGACTCGCCGGCGGTCGGCGACGTTCGGCGCTACCTGCGCGAGTTCCTGTCCGACCGGCGCATCGTCGCGATGCCGCGCGTGCTGTGGACCCCGATTCTGGAGCTGGGCATCCTGCGCGGATACGCGCCGCGCTCGGCGAAGCGGTATGCGTCCGTCTGGACGGAGCAGGGCTCGCCGCTGATGACGCAGACCCTCGCCCAGGCTGACGGGCTGGCGCAGCGGCTCGGTGACGAGGCCGTGGTCGAGGTGGCCATGCGGTACGGCCGTCCGAAGCTGGCGGACGTCCTGGATCGCCTGCGCGACGACGGGGTCACGCAGGTGCTGCTGGTGCCGGCGTACCCGCAGGATTCGACGACCTCGGTGGCCAGCGTGGCCGACGACCTGGAGATCTGCCGCGCCACGGGGCACACGCAGGGTCTGACGATCAAGACCGTCAACGGCTGGCATGACGATCCCGGCTACATCGCGGCGTGCGTCGACCGCATCCAGGCGCACTGGCGCGAGCACGGCCGTCCCGACTTCGCGGCGGGCGACAAGCTGCTGCTGAGCTTCCACGGCATCCCCGTCAGCCTCGTGGCCAAGGGCGACGGCTATCCGCAGGAGTGCGTGCGCACCACCGCGCTGATCCGGGCGGGGCTGGGGCTGGACGAGATCACCTGCCCACAGACGTACCAATCCCGCTTCGGCATGGGCGAATGGCTCAAGCCCGCGACCATCGACACCGTGCGTGCGCTCGGCGCGTCCGGCACCAAGCGCCTGGACGTCTTCTGCCCGGGCTTCGCCGTCGACTGCCTGGAGACGCTGGAAGAGATCGGCCAGCTCAACCGCGCGGCGTTCATGGGGGCCGGCGGACGCCAGTTCGAGCGGATCGACTGCCTGAACGACGATGCGGTCTGGCTCGACGCGCTGGCGGGGCTGGTGCGCGGGTGGTTGGCTGAATTCGAGGACGGTCGATGACGGCACCGGCCGAGGTGGTCGGGCTGCTGCGCGAGGGCAACCGACGCTTCCTCGCCGAACGGCCGCGCGCCCGAGGCGACATGGCCGCCCTTCGCGCGAGGCTGGCGCAAGCCAACCCGCACCCGTACGCCGCGGTGCTGGCCTGCTCTGACCCGCGGGTGTGCCCGGAGCTGATTCTGGACGCCCAGCTGGGCGAGCTGTTCGTCGTGCGCACCGCGGGCAACGTGGTGGACGACATCGTGTGCGGCAGCATCGAGTTCGCCGTGCGCCCTCTCGGGGCGCCGGTGGTGGTCGTGCTGGGACACAGCCGCTGCGGAGCCGTGGCGGCGGCCCTGGCGGGTGCGCAGGCCGGGCCCGCGCTCGCGTCCCTGGTCGCGCACATCCCGGTCGGATCCGGTGCCGATGCCGCGCAGGTCGAGGACGACAACATCGCCGCCTCGGTGGCCCAGCTGCGGTCCGGCCTCGCGCCGTGGCTGGAACCGGCCGCCATCGTCGCGGCCAAGTACGACCTGGAATCGGGCGTGGTCGACTTCGGCCTGTGACCGCGTCTGCGTTGTCGGTGGCGCCCGGTATCCTGGTCGGATGACCGAGCCCATCTATGCGCAGGTGCTGGACGCCGCGGTTGCCCGCATCGGCGGGCAGGCGCGCCCGGGGCAGCGGCAGATGGCCGATGCCGTGGACCGCGCGCTGCGCGAGCGCACGCACCTGCTGGTGCAGGCGGGCACCGGCACGGGCAAGTCGCTCGGCTATCTGGCGCCCGCGCTGGCCTGGACGCAGCAGACGGGGCAGGTCGTCATCGTCGCCACCGCGACGCTGGCGCTGCAGCATCAGCTGGCCACCAAGGACATCCCGGCCGCGCTGGCCGCCGTGGAGCAGGTCACCGGGAAGACCCCGGTCGTCGCGGTGGTGAAGGGCCGCGCCAACTACGCGTGCCTGTTGCGCGTGCGCGAGCAGTTCGGGCTGGACGAACAGGACGCGCTGATCGGCGGGGCCGAGGCGGCGCAGGCCGCGCGCACGTCCGGCGCCTCGCCCGAATCGGTGCTGGGCGCCGAGGTGGTGGCGCTGCGCGAGTGGGCCGAGCAGCAGGTGAGCGACGGCGGGGACGGCGACCGCGACGACGCGCCGACGCACGGGCCGCGCGCCTGGGCGCAGGTGTCGGTGCCGGGTCGGGAGTGCGTGGGTGCGGGCAACTGTCCCTACGGCGAGGCGTGCTTCGCCGAGCAGGCCCGCGCCCGGGGCCGCAAGGCCGACCTGGTGGTCACCAACCACGCGCTGCTGGCGATCGATGCGACGCAGGAGACGACGACGCTGCCCGACCACGACGCCGTCATCGTGGACGAGGCGCACGAGCTGGTCGCCCGTGTCACCGGCTCGGCCAGCCAGG
>WRGV01000295.1 GCA_009787035.1 Propionibacteriaceae bacterium
CAGGGCCCGGGCGAGATCGCGTCCGCGCTCGTCGTCGCCCACGCAGCCGATGAACCTGGTATCGACCAGGGACGACGCGAAGACCGCGACGTTGGCCGCGCTGCCGCCCTGCGTGTGGACGATGCGGCTCGGCGTGTCGGAGCCGACCGCCAGCGGCGCCTGCTGCCACACCACGATGTCTTCGACCAGGTCGCCGATCACGCCGAGAACGGGGGTCGTCATGATGGCCTACCTGCGCGTCGCGATCGCACATGCGATGCGGCCGGCCAGCTCGATGTTGCCGCGGTAGGCGGCCAGGTTGGCCTCCAGCGACTCGCCGCCGGTGCCCCGCTGCATGAAGTCGAGCAGGAACGGCGTCACGTCGTGCCCGTGGATACCCTGCGCGTCCGCCGCGGCCAGG
Source organism: Propionibacteriaceae bacterium (assembly GCA_009787035.1). GTDB lineage: Bacteria > Actinomycetota > Actinomycetes > Propionibacteriales > Propionibacteriaceae > WRGV01. Next base: position 401 of record WRGV01000295.1, read on the forward strand.
CCCTGGGCGAGCACCGTGTCGTGCAGCGCCTTGTCGAGCTGGAACTGCTCGGCGATCGGGTTGGCNACGAGCACCGCGGCCGACAGGCCCAGCTCGTCGCGCGCGGCCGCGATGGCGGCCACCTCATCGGGCGTGTCGACCCGATAGTCGACGCGGAAGCCCGAATCGGCGATGTAGAAGCCCGGATACGCCGTCGTGCGCCACCCGAGCACCGGGATGCCGAGCGTCTCCAGCCGCTCCAGCGTGGCGCCGACGTCCAGGATCGACTTGACGCCGGCGCTGACCAACACCAGCGGGCAGCGCCCGAGTGCCACCAGGTCGGCCGACTCGTCGAAGGTGGCAGAGGCGCCGCGGTGCACCCCGCCCAGTCCGCCGGTGGCGAACACCGTGATACCGGCCCGGCAGGCCAGCCACGCGGTCGCCGCCACCGTCGTGCCGCCGGTCAAGTGCTTGGCCGCCGCCATCGGCAGGTCGCGTGCGGACAGCTTGACCGCGTCGGCATCCTCGGCCAGCGCGGTCAGCTCGTCGGTGCTCAGCCCCACGACGCACTCGCCGTCCACGACCCCGACGGTCGCCGGGACGACGCCCGCGTCCCGCAGCTGCCGCTCGGCGTCGAGCGCGACGTCCAGGTTGCGCGGGCGCGGCAGCCCGTGCGTGATGATCGTCGATTCCAACGCCACGACCGGTGCGCCCGTCGCCAGCGCCTGCTGCACCGCAGTCCCTATCGAAAGCCCCATGCGTGGAAGGCTAGTCCGCGCGCCGGGTGTCCGCTGGACGACCGCACGACTTGAGCCAGGCCAGCTCGGTGGGGTAGCGTGTGACAGCGGCTGGCCCCTATAGCTCAGTCGGTAGAGCGTCTCCATGGTAAGGAGAAGGTCTGCAGTTCGATTCTGCATGGGGGCTCACGTGGCGGGATAGCTCAGGCGGTAGAGCAAGCGGCTCATAATCGCTGTGTCGCGGGTTCGAGTCCCGCTCCCGCTACCACTTCATCTGCGTGGTGTCCGACGCCAGGTGGATGCGCCTTGGCAACAGGCGTAAAATGTGTCAGTCTGTGCACGGCGTGCCCGTGGAGAGGAAGGATCATCATGGCCAAGAAGCAGGCGGACGTTCGTCCGAAGATCACCCTCGCGTGCGTCGATTGCAAGCATCGCAACTACATCACGAAGAAGAACCGCCGCAACACGCCTGACCGCATGGAGCTGTCGAAGTACTGCCCCACGTGCGGCAAGCACACGGCGCACCGCGAGACCCGCTGAGGTCGTCCGTCCTTCTTCGTCGGGACGCCCGCGCGGCGTCCCGGCCCCATGGCCCGTCAGGCTCGTCCTGGCGGGTTTTGTCGTTCCAGGGAACTGCCCTTCCATGGTGAGGACGTACGCGTCCGGCTGGTCAAGCGGCGTGCGGACGACGTAAGCTGGCGCGAGCGTCTGGACTGACCCCTCCAAGACCCCCGTCGATCAGCGCCCCGTAGCTGAAAGGAATCCGCATGCCCACCAAAGCACCCACAACCTCATCCCAGGACGTCCGCGTCGCGCTGCCCAAGCAGCTGGTCGCCGAGGGCCTCGGCACGCTCGGGCTGGTGTTCGGCGGCGTCGGCGCCGCCGTGCTGGCCACGTCGGGGCCCAGCTCGATCGGCTGGCTGGGCGTCGCACTCGCCTTCGGCCTGACCGTGCTGGTCGGGGCGTACGCGTACGGCCCGATCTCGGGCGGGCACTTCAACCCGGCGGTCACGGTCGGCCTGTGGGTCGCCGGACGGTTCTCGGGGTCGAGGGTGCTGCCGTACATCGCCGCGCAGATCGTGGGCGGCGCGCTCGGCTCGTCGCTCGTCTACCTCATCTGTCGCGGCGGCGGCGGCACGGTGACCGCGACCACCGCCCGGGCGGACGGCTTCGGCGCCAACGGCTTCGGCGCGCACTCGCCGATGGGCTTCGACCTGGGCGCGGGCGCGCTGGCCGAGGTGATCGCGACGTTCCTGTTTGTGATGGTGATCATCGGTGCGACCAGCAAGCTCAGCCACAACGGTCAGGCGGGCCTGGCCATCGGCCTGGCGCTCACGCTGCTGCTCCTGGTGACCATCCCGATCACCAACGGCTCGCTCAACCCGGCGCGCTCCATCGCCGCGGCGATCTTCGCCGGCCACGACGGCAGCGGCCACCTGTGGGCCTGGCGCCAGCTCTGGGTGTTCCTCATCTTCCCGACGGTCGGCGGGGCTCTCGCCGGCGCCGTCCACCGCTACGTCCTCCAGACCAAGTAGCCCCGACGCCGGCCGCGTCCGCCTGCGGTCCGTGCCGAGGAGAGCACTCCCCGTGCGGGATTTTCACAGGTTACATTGCGTGTTGTTGCGGTTAACATGAATCTGTTCCCCCTCCTGGAGAACCCCCCATAGATCCCCGATTCAGTTACCCCACACGCCGGCCTCGTCTTTGCGTGTGAGAGAAAGGTCTCATCATGTTCCGTCATCATCTCCAGCATCTGGACGTGGCTCGTTCCCCGCGACGGGGAGCCGTCGCCGCGGTGAGCGCGATCGTGGTCGCCATGGCCACGCTGGGTGGCCTGGCCAGCAGCGCGTCGGCCGCGCCGGGCGTCCCGGCGGCGCCGACGTTCATCGCGCCGGCGCAGGGCGCCACGGTCACGACCGGCACGCCGATGTTCGTCGGCATGGGGCAGCCGGGCGCGGCGATCATGCTCACGTACTCGGTGGCCACGTCGTGCACGCCGGGGCAGCCCTGTCCGGCCGTTCCGGTCGTTCAGCTGTGCTCGGTGCAGGTGCAAGACTCCGGCCTGTGGTCGTGCACCAGCATGTCTATCACCCTGCCGGTTGGCACCGTCACCGTGCAGGCTTTCCAGAGCACGGCGCCGGACGTCTCCTCGCCCTCGACGAGCCTGACGCTCACGGTGACCAACAGCGGCGGCGTCGCTCCGACGGTTCCGTCCGCGCCGGTGACGACGGCCC
>WRGV01000296.1 GCA_009787035.1 Propionibacteriaceae bacterium
GATCGTCCCCGAAACGGGCGTTTCGGGAGCGGTGGGGGCCATTTTGTCCCGCCCGTCGCACGCACCCGGGCGCGACGCCTCGGTCACCGACTGCTCCAACACGGGAGCGCGCAGGCCCATCGCCGTCCAGCGCGTTCGTCCCAGCGCGAGAAACTCGGCGGCACTGAACCGCCCGGCGATGCGGCCGTCCACGAGGTAGACGAAGCGATCGGCGATACCCGCCAGATAGTCGAGGCGATGCTCGGCAATGAGAATGGCCTTGCCAACGGCCTTCCACCGGCCCAGCGCCGCCGCGAGCTCGGCCACCGCCGCGGCGTCGAGCGTCGACGACGGCTCGTCGAGCACCAGCAGCGGCGGATCGGCCATGCCCGCGACCGCGCAGGCCAGCCGCTGCTGCTCCCCGCCCGACAGCGCCAGCACCGAGCGATCGAGCAGGCCAGTCAGGTCGAGGGCGCGGGCGATCTCGTGGATGCGGGCCCGGATGAGCGCCGGCTCCATGCCGATGTTCTCCGGCCCGAAGGCGAGTTCACTGGTGACATCGCTGGTGAAGAACTGCGTGCGCGGATCCTGGAACACCGATCCGGTCAGGCGGGCGATCTGCGCGGGCGGGGCGGTGCCGACGTCCACTCCGGCGACCCGGACCGAGCCGGTGAGCGGCCCCTCGAAGAACTGCGGCGCCAACCCGTTGACCAGGCGCGTGAGGGTCGACTTGCCGGAGCCCGACGGCCCGCACAGCACAACCACCTCGCCCGGCGCGACGGCGAGATCGATGTCGCGCACGCCGGCGTCGGGCACGGCGGCATACTCGAAGCTGACGCCGTCCAGCACCGCCCCGCTCACCACAGACTCACCGTGAACAGGGCTGCGGCTACGACAGATACTGCGATCAACACGGCATCGGCCCAGCCGAAGCCGATGCGGAACAGGCAGGTGCGCGCCGTGGCGGCGTCCAGCCCCCGGGTCAGGGCGGCCTGCGTCAGCTCGTCGCCGATGTCGACGGTGCGCAGCGTCAGCGGGACGATGCGATAGGTGATCAGCGCGCCCGGGCGGGAGACCCCCACACGCAGACCGCGCGAACGGGCCGAATCTGCGATCGCCGACGATTCGGACGCCAGCACGGGCACCATCCGCAGCACCACCGCCAGCGGGATCACCAGGCCGGCCGGCACGCGCAGCCGCGCCAGCGATCCCATCAGCGTGGACACGCGCGTCGTCGTGATGATGCACCACGCCATGAGGATGCACGGCAGCATGCGCGCGACCAGATTGGCGACCGTGCCCACGAGAAAGGCCCCGACCGCAAGCGCGTAGCCGCCGGCGGTATGGGGCGTGCGCACGACGAGCCAATCGACGCCGATTGTCTGCGTCGCCAACGCAAAACCCGTAGCCACCAGGCACAAAGCGGCGGGAATCCAGCGCCGTTGCGCCAGCAGGAACACCATCGGGATCAGCGTCGCCAGCATGCGCGCCGCCAGCGCGGGCCCGGTGAAGCCGGCACTCAGCCCGATGACGTTGACCACGATGAGCGCGAGCAGGCTCGTCCGGACGTCCATGCGGATGCGGGCGGGGCTACGGTACGACAGCGCAGTGGACAGGTCGGGCATGGAACGGCGCGCCTCACGCGCCCGTACGGGTGCGACCCGCGTTCAGGTACGCGAAGTGCTTGTGGAAGATGCCGCGTCCGACATAGGCCCCGATGGTTGCGCCCACGACGATCATCACGATCATCACGTAGAACATCCACGCAGGCGTGAGCGACACGATCTGGTTGATCCAGGCCTGCTCGTGGCCGCGGGACGCGATGCGGTCGAGCGTCGCCTGGCGCTGGAAGAACAGCGGCACCACCATGCCGATGGCCATCTCGGAGAAGACGATGAACGACAGCACGAGCATCGGCCAGCTGCGGTACTTGCCCTGTTTGGCGATCAGGTCGGCGATCACCGCGAGGACGAAGGCGAGCACCGTCGCGACCCATGACTGGCCCGTGACAAGGTACAGGATGCCGATGATCCACCCCATCGCGGTGATCAGCCCGAAGCGCGTCACCCGCGTCACGAACAGCATGAACGGGATGCCGCACAGGATCGGGATATACAGCGGCCCGAGCACCTGCGTGATCGGAAGCAGTGCGCCGAGTTGTCCGACCAGTGCCATGATCACGAAGTACAGGGCCGTGAAGACGCCGACCGTGATCAGGTCGCGTGTCACGGTTGCCGGGCGGCGGGGATCGGTGGCGCCGGAATCCGCGCCAGAGGTGCCAGTCGTCATGACAGCGTGATGTCCTTTCGTGCCTCGCCCGCAGGCGACCGTTGTGGACACTATAGGCGATCGGTCGGGACTGGTCGCCCCACCGGCGGCGTGCATGGACTGTGCACCGATTCTGCTTCCAGCTGAAGCACGACGTCAGTGCCGTGCGGCCACCGCGTCGCGGATCGGACGGTCATCGACGTAGAAGCGCTTGTCCGGGTCGAGTGGATCGATGTACACCGGCAACGTCGTGATCTTCGCGGCCCGCAGCAGCGGCACCGGGTCGGACGACGACCACACGGCCCCGCTGGTGAACGTGTGCTCGTGGGCGTTCATCGGATCGGTCCAGGTGCAGCTGACGTACCACAGAATCTTCGACTGGATGTGCGCGGCCGCGTTGGCATGCGAACCCGTCACCGTTGCCGTGATGAGCCGTCCATGCTGCACGGCGGCGCACTGGCGCCGGTACCGGCGCGTCACCCAGGCCAGCTGAACCACCGCCACGAGGAGCAGCGCGCCGCCCAGGAGCACGAAGACGACGAAGGTCGTGCGCGAACCCGTGGTTTCCGCGCGTGCCGGGTTGTCCGGATCGTACATCAGCGTGACCTGCTGGCCGACGGCGAACCAGGGGCCGTGTTCGGTCGTGGCATGCTCGTATGCCGTGTCGTTCACCGTGTAGTGCACGACTGGACGCCCGTCGTTCACGGCGACGACGGTGCCCTCGACCTGGCCGCTGCGGCCCAGGTACCAGCCGCCGATGGCCAAGCCGGCGATGAGGAAGGTCAACCCGAGCACGGCCAAGCCCACGATGAAGATCCAGACGCCGCCGATCCGTGGCCGCGGACGGCCGGGCGTGGTCGAATCGCCACTCATGCCCACTGACCCAGCCATGTTGTCCATTCTGGCATCACAGCACGGGCCACACGGCTGCCGCCTGGGATTCAGCATCACCGCTGCTGAAAACACATGTTCTGGCCGGTCCGGTGCCGCTCGGCCTACCGGGGACGGACGCAGTTTTCGCTGCGGGTCGGTTCGGGCCCGTCAGCGCGCGGTCGCCGCCGCGGCCACCGTGTCGCGGATCGGACGGTCATCGACGTA
>WRGV01000297.1 GCA_009787035.1 Propionibacteriaceae bacterium
ACCCCACCCGCCATCGACGACCTGCCGGTGACCCCCGCCATCGACGATGACCACGTGACCGACGAGCTGGAGCGGAAGGTGGCCGACCGTGGCTGAGACGCTAGTACAGGCCCCACCGGCGCCCGTTGACGAGCTCTTCGAGGGCTCGGCCGCCACCTGGGACGACACCCATTCCGACACCGTGAAGGCCACGACGATGATCGGCGTGGACGACCGTCCGGCCACCTCGCTGCGCGACCGCGTCCACAAGTATTGGGCCAACCAGCGCGCCCGGCGCGGGTATGCCGAGCGCACGTTCGCCGCATCGCGGCACCCCAAGCAGGGCATGCCGGTGGCCGCCAACTCCGATGTCATCGCGTTCATCAAGGGGCTGATCAAAGACCGCCGGGCCACCGCGATCGCCATGGTCGTGACCAACGTGCTGGCCGGCGTGGCCGGGCTGGTGCTGCCCAAGGTGCTGGGCAACCTGCTCAACGACGTCACCGCGGCGCACGAGAACATATCGGTCGCCATGTCGCAGACCACGCGCATCTGCCAGATCCTGATCATCGTGCTGCTGCTGCAGGGCGTGCTGTACTACGCCGCGAAGTCGCTGTCGACGGTCATGGGGCAGGACATGTTGGCCACCGCCCGCGAGCACATCATCCGCACCGTCCTTCGTCTTCCCTTGTCACGAGTCGAAACGGCCAGCACCGGCGACCTGGTCACGCGCGTGACCAGGGACGTCAGCACGATGGCCGGCTCGGTGCGCTGGGCGCTGCCCGTGTTCACCATCTCGGGCGTCACGGCCGTGCTGACGCTGGGCGCGCTGATCTGGAACTCCTGGCTGCTGGCGCTGCCCCTGATCGGCACGACCATCGCGCTGATCTTCGGCGTCGGCCGCTACCTGCGCCACGCCCCCAAGGGATACATCACCCAGGGCGGGTGTTACGCCCGCACCAACTCGACGCTCACCGAGACCGTCGAGGGTGCCCGCACCGTCGAGACCCTGGGGCTGGACGAGCAGCGGGTCACCAAGACCGACAACGACATCGACGGCGCGGCGCAGCTGGAGATCTACACGGCCGGCCTGCGCTACCAGATGTTCTTGGCCACCGGCCTGGCCTACCAGCTGCCGTTGGTGTTCGCGCTGGTCCTGGGCGCCTGGGGCTACAACAACGGCTGGGTGACGCTCGGCCAGATCACCGCCGCCACGCTGTACCTGCAGCAGCTGACCGGCCCGCTGAGCCAGATGGTCATGACGCTCAACCAGATGCAGACCGGGCTGTCGAGCACGTCGCGTCTGCTGGGCATCGCGGCCGTGCCACCCGATCGCACCAGCACCGACGAGCGGCCCGCCGACCAGCACCTGGTGGGCCGCGACCTGACCTTCGCCTACCGCGAGAACCACGACGTACTGCACGACGTGACCCTCGATCTCGTCCCCGGCGAGCGGCTGGCCATGGTCGGGCCGTCCGGGTCGGGCAAGTCGACGCTGGGACGCCTGCTGGCGGGCATCAACGCGCCCCGGCTGGGCGTGGTCGAGGTGGGCGGCGTGGACGTCATGCACCTGCCGCTGGAGCAGCTGCGCACGCAAGTCGCGCTGGTCACGCAGGAGCACCACGTCTTCGTCGGATCCATCCGGGACAACATCATCTTGGCCCGCGAGGACACGACGACCGACGAACAGGTCTGGGACGCGCTGCGCACCGTCCAGGCCGACGACTGGGTGGCCCGGCTGCCCGAGCAGCTGAACACCATGGTCGGCTCGGGCCGGCAGTTCCTGACGCCCGCGCAGGCCCAGCAGATCGCCCTGGCACGGCTCGTCATCGCCGACCCGCACACGCTGGTGCTGGACGAGGCCACCAGCCTGATCGACCCGACCACCGCCCGCAACGTCGAAGGCTCCATGTCGGCGCTGCTGACCGGGCGCACCGTCGTGGCCATCGCGCACCGGCTGCATACCGCGCACGACGCCCAACGCATCGCGGTGGTGATGGACGGACGCATCGTCGAGCTCGGCTCGCACGAGCAGCTGATGGCGTTGGACGGCGAGTACGCCCGGCTCTGGCGGGCCTGGACGAGCTGAGAACCCGCATGATGCACGCCAGATGAGGTCATGAATCACCATGACCACCAGGTGATACGCCCCCGTCCACCATCAGGTCACCTGGTGGACGCCCTGCGCCCACTGGCTACACTCGCACGCATATCTGAACCGACAGGAGCCACTGTGACCGAACCCGCATCCGCCATTTCCGTCCCCCTTGGCCTCGGCGTCACCGCCGAGCTGCCGCTGCACTGGGTCGACGACCACACGGGCCTGTACTCGTTCGTCCTGCTCGGCCGTGTGGATTGGGTCCGCGCGTGCGCCACCAGCCTGGCCGAGACCATCGACGACGCCCTGGACGGCGAGCGCGTCGACGTCATCTTGACGCCCGAAGCCAAGGCCATCACGCTGGCGTACGAGCTGTGCGTGCGCATGAGCCTGCCCGAGTTCGTGGTGGCCCGCAAGAGCCAGAAGGCCTACATGACCGACCCGGTGCACGTGCCCGTCAACTCCATCACCACCGCCGACGAACAGGAGCTGTGGTTCGGCCAGGGCGCCATCGATCGCCTGCGCGGCAAGCGCATCATGATCGTGGACGACGTCGTGTCCACCGGAGCGACCATGGAGGCGCTGTTCAGCTTCCTGCACTCCATCGACTGTCAGATCGCCCTCGTGGCCTGCGTGCTGACCGAGGGCGAGCAACGCACCAGTTTCGACGGCGTCCCGCTGGTCAGCATCGGTCATCTCCCGTTGGCGCGCCGCTGACATCATCGCTTAGGATGGGGCGTCGCCACGGGGCGTAGCGCAGTGGCTAGCGCGCCTGCTTTGGGAGCAGGAGATCGCAGGTTCGAGTCCTGTCGCCCCGACAGCCGGCCCTGCGACGGTGCGGGCGCGTAAGCCATGTTCGCCAGGTCAGCTGTGCTCCGCGAACCATCGTCGCACCCGCTCCTGCACCTGACCCGCCTGCGGATGGGCGTAGAACGCCAGGTGCGTGCCACGCGCCATCGTGACAAGCACGCTGTCAAGCAGCGCGGCGTGCGCCGACTCGCTGTACGCCGGAACCGCGTCGGTGTCGGCGTCGCCATGGATCAGCAGCACGGGGCACTGCACGCGCTCCAGCTCCAGCGACCCGATCCCGGCATAGTTGGCCACGTCGTTGTCCCAGCCCGCCCGGCGCCGCCCGCTCCAGTTCATCGTCCGCGCCACCGCCAACACGGCCTCGCGTTGATCGACATCGGCCATAACGGACGCGGTGAGCGCGCGCAGCTCGTCCGGGCTCAGCGAGCCCTCGCCGGCCAGCGCCCC
>WRGV01000298.1 GCA_009787035.1 Propionibacteriaceae bacterium
AGCGGGCTGCCGGTGTTCGGCGAGGCGGACGACGGCGGCGCCGACGTGGGCGTGGCGGATGCGGACGACGGCGATCCCGACGACGGCGATCCCGACGAGGGCGAACTCGACGAGGGCGATCCCGATGAGGGTGAACCGGACGACGGCGACCCCGATTCCGGCGACGAGGGCGATCCCGGGGAGGGCGAGGACGACTGGCTGCTGCCGCCGTTGGGTGATGTGGAGGACGAGGGGGGCGGCGGGTTCTGGAAGATCAGCACGACGATGAGCAGCGCGAGTGCGGCCAGCGCGATCATCAGCAGGAAGCTGACCAGGATGGACAGCCACCCGGTGCGGTCACGGCGCCCCGGCCAGGGCAGCGGCCACGAGCGCCAGCGTCCGGGCGAGGTCTTGGCGATCCACGGCAGCCGGAAGTCGGGCCCGGCGACGGCACCCAGAGCGGGCGTGCGCGACAGGTCGACGCTGCGCAGCAGCCGGTCGGCCTCGGCGACGGCGTCCATCGTGCCGTCGTACGCCAGTGCGACCCAGGGGGCCATCGGCGCATCGGTCGGGGCGATCGGATCGGCGTCTTCGCTGGAGAACTTGTCCGCGAGGCGTCCCTCATTCTGGTTGGCGCCGCCGCGGGCGATCACGGTGTCGGCGGCCATCTTGTTGACCTCGCCGGCCAGACGGTCACGCGCCGCGGCATCGTCTGCCGCGCCCTCGGCGAGCATGACCAGCATGACGGGCGTCTGGTCTGCGCCGTGTGCCAGGTAGGCGATCCCGCTGGCCCGGGCGGCCAGTCGGCCGTCCAGCCAGAAGCTGCCGATCTTGGGCGGATCGTCCCCCAGCAGCGCCGCAGCATAGGGGCCGGACGGATACGCCTCACCGGTTCCGCGCGTCTGCGCGACCGGCTGGGCGGGAGCGGGCATCTCCGGAGCAGGCGCGGCAGCTCCGGCCCCCGGTGCGCCACCGGCGGGGACGGAGCCTGGCCCGGACGGCTCGCCGGGAAGCTGAGGTTGAGACATTGACATCTAACAGAACACACTAGCGTGTCGCCCGGAACGTCCGCGTGCCGTCGCGGTCTCGGCACTGTCGTTCGGGGGCGAAGCACATACAACGCACAGGAAATGGAAGGGTGCCAACCCGGTTCTGGTGGATCGGCGCGATACCATGGCACAGGTGCCCTTGACACAGGCCAGGCGGCGCCCGCATTCACCCATGGTCACAGGAGGCCCACGTGAGCATCGACCCGACGCAGCACCAGGATGCCGACCGGCGGATCGTGTCGCCTACCGCCGGCGAACGCAGCCTGGGGTTCCCCCACCTGCCGCTCACTGGTCAGCCCTCGGCATCCACCGCGCAGCCTGTGCAACCGCCGGCGGTGCCGCAACAGCCCGCGCCCGCCACGGACACGCAGCACATGAGCGTGCAGGAGGCGTCCACGCTGATCCAGCAGGCGTTGACGCAGGTGCAGCGCGTGATCGTCGGGCAGGAGCACCTCGTCGAACAGCTGATGGTCGGCCTGCTGGCCAAGGGCCACGTGCTGCTGGAAGGCGTGCCCGGCACCGCCAAGACGCTGGCCGTGCGCACGTTCGCGACCGTCGTGGGCGGCACGTTCGCCCGCGTGCAGTTCACGCCCGACCTGGTGCCGTCCGACATCGTCGGCACGCGCGTCTACTCGATGGCCAAGGAGAAGTTCGACGTCGAACTCGGCCCGGTGTTCGTCAACTTCGTGCTGGCCGACGAGATCAACCGCGCGCCCGCCAAGGTGCAGGCCGCGATGCTGGAGCTGATGGCCGAGAAGCAGGTGTCCATCGGCGGCACCACGTACCCGATGGCCAAGCCGTTCATCGTGATCGCCACCGAGAACCCCATCGAGTCCGAGGGCGTCTACCCGCTGCCCGAGGCCCAGCGCGACCGCTTCCTGCTGAAGGTGGACGTGCCGTACCCCAAGGGCAGCGAGGAGTTCGAGATCCTGCGCCGCATGTCCATCCAGGCCCCCGAGCCCGATCCGGTGCTCAGCCCGAAGACGACGCTGGCGCTGCAGGACATGGCGTCCAACGTCTTCGTGCACAACCTGGTCGCCGAGTACATCGTGCGGCTGGTCATGGCCACCCGCAACCCCGCCGACTTCGGCATGCCCGACCTGGCCAAGGTCATCTCGATCGGCGTGTCCAGCCGCGCCACGTTGGGTCTGGTGAGCGCCGCCCGGGCGCTGGCGCTGATCCACGGCCGCGACTACGTGTTGCCCACGGACGTTCAGGCGGTGGCCAAAGACGTCATGGCCCACCGGCTGCTGCTCGGCTTCGACGCGATCGCGGACAACATCCCGCCCTCGCAGGTCATCGAACGCATCCTGGCGATGGTGCCGGCCCCCACGCCGGTCTGGAACGGCGGCCAGCAGCAGGCCGCGCGCGTCCCGGTGCCGACGCGCTAGGAGGCCGCCGTGGCAGAACACTTCCCCGAGTTCGCACCGCCCGCGCAGGCCGAGGGTGAGGACGCCAACGATCTGGCCGTGTCGAGCCTGCTCGCCTCGCCGACCCGGCAGACGATCTCGCTGCGCCGGCTCGCGCCCGAGGCCGCGCTGCGCAACCTGGAGCTGACGATCGTGCGACGCCTGGAGGGCTTCCTGCAGGGCGATCACCTCGGGCTGCTGCCCGGGCCTGGGTCCGAGCCGGGCGATGCGCGCGTTTACCAGCCGGGGCAGGACGATGTGCGGCGCATGGACTGGGCGGTCACGGCCCGCACGACCGTGCCCCACGTGCGCGACACCGTCGCCGACCGCGAGCTGGAGGTCTGGGCGCTGCTCGACGTGACCCCCTCGATGAACTGGGGCACGGCCGGGGTCACCAAGCGCGACCTGGGCATCGCCGCCGTCGCGACGCTCGGCTTCATCAGCGAGAAGGTGGGCGACCGCTTCGGTGGGCTGATCTACCGTCCGGACGGGGTGCGGCGCCTGCCCGCCGGGTCGGGACGCACGGCGCTGTACGCGCTGCTGGGCAAGATGCTGGAGGAGCCGATCGTGCCCGACCACGCGCCCGGCGACATGACGCTGGCGCAGGCGATCGACACGATGACGCGCCTGCAGCGCCGCCGTGGGCTGCGGCTGGTGGTCAGCGACTTCCTGACGGCGGGGGATGCCGAGATCGATCCGAGCGTGCCACCCGACTGGGAGCGGTCGCTGCGCCGGCTGAGCGTCAAGAACCAGGTGTTGTGCGTCGAGGTGGTGGACGCGGCCGAGCTGTCGCTGCCCGACATCGGCGAGATCCTGATCCGTGACCCGGAGTCGAACTACGCGCGCTACGTCAACACCTCGGATGCCAAGGCCCGCCGCCTGGTGGACGCCGC
>WRGV01000299.1 GCA_009787035.1 Propionibacteriaceae bacterium
CCACCAGCACGTAGGCCAGCACGTTCCAGGCCGTGGTCGTCCAGGTCACGGAGGTGACGGTCGCCGCGGCCGCAACCCCGCCGGCCGAGAGCGCAGCGTAGCCGTACGAGAAGACGTTGTTCACCGCGTGCGCGGCGATGCTGGCCTCCAGGCCGCCGGTGAGCAGCACGAGGGTGCCCATCAGCGCGCCGAACGCGAAGCGGTTGACGAACAGCGCCAGGTCCTGGCCCGTGCCGTGCGCGAGCGCAAACAGCAGCGCCGACACCAGCATGCTGGCCCAGCGGTTCGGGATGAACGAGCCGAGCACCTGGGTCAGGTAGCCGCGGAACAGGTACTCCTCCCCCGCGGTCTGCAGCGGCGTGACGATGAGGATCAGCACCAGCCAGCCGGCCCAGCCGGGCGAGGGCGCGAGGTGGAACGAGGTACGTCCGTCCGACACCCAGTAGACCGCGTTCTCCAGCACGATCGCCACGATCACCGCCAGCAGCAGGAACCGCCAGCGCATGCCCGGCTGCACCGAGGTCAGCCACACCGGGCTGCGGTGGTGCAGGAACCGCATCAGCAGCATCGTGAGGGGGATCAGCGCCGCCAGCGCCAGGCTGCTCGCCGCCATGGTCGACGGGTAGACCGCCGCGGTTGCCGCCGTGTTGTAGGCGTTGAACGAGCCGTCCGGACGCCCGCGCACCAGATAGACCAGCGCCACGAGGGCATACCGCACCACCGGACAGACGATGTTGACCAGCAGGAACGCCGCGACGATGCCGACCACGGCCGTCGACGTGACGCGGTCGACCCCGGACAACACCCGCGTGTAGGCCACGCCGGGCGGCGGCTCCAGCACCACCCCGGGCGCCAGGTATCCGGAAGGCGTGCTGGACGCCACCGGCTGCGGCTTCTTCGCGTACTGTCGGTTCCCGGATGCCACGAAGCCTCCCTCAGGCCTGATCGGCGACGATCGGATTGGTCAGCGTGCCGATGCCCTCGATCTCGACGCTGACATGCTGCCCAGCGTCCATCGGCCCGACGCCGTTGGGCGTGCCCGACAAGATGACGTCGCCCGGCAGCAGCGTCGTGAACCCGGAGATGAAGCTGACGATCTCGGCGATGCCGTGCACCATGTCGGCCGTCGTGCCCTCCTGCACCACCTCGTCCTGCACCCGTGTGCGGATCGTCAGGTTGGACGCCTCGGCGATATCCATGTGCGTGACGATCCACGGCCCGAGCGGGGCGAACGTGTCGAAGCCCTTCGCCCGCGTCCACTGGCTCTCCTCGTGCTGCAGGTCGCGCGCGGTGACGTCGTTGGCGCACGTGTAGCCGAAGATGACCTCGCTGGCCCGTTCCACGGGCACGCGGCGGCAGATGCGCCCGATCACGATGGCGAGCTCGCCCTCGTAGCTCAGAAAGTGCGACTCGGCGGGATACACGATCGCCTCATCCGGGCCGATCACGCTGGTGTTCGGCTTGATGAACACGATGGGGGTGGACGGCAGGTCGTCCCCCATCTCCTGCGCGTGCTGGGCCCAGTTCATGCCCATGCACACCAGCTTGCTGCGCGGGATCACGGGGGCCAGCAGCCGCACCTCGTCCAACGCGAACCGGGCGCCCGTGTACGTGACGGGCCCGACCAACGGATCACCGGTCACCTGGGCGATCGTGTCGGGGAACTCGCCGTTGTCCTGCGCCAACTCCACCATGCCGAAGGCCGGATCAGCCCCGGCCGCGCTGAATCGTGCGATACGCATGGCCACAGCCTACGCCGACCCGCCGCCGGTCATCCCGGAGTGCGCACCGATGCGGGATACTGGAGGCATGGCATACAACGCGGTAGAAACGATCACACGCAAGCGCGATGGCGGACGGCTCGACGACGACCAGATCCGCTGGCTCATCGACGCCTACACCAAGGGCGAGGTGGCCGATGAACAGATGTCGGCCATGGCCATGGCGGTGTTCTTCCAGGGGCTGGACGACGCGGAGCTGGCCACCTGGACGCAGGCGATGATCGAGTCGGGCGAGCGGCTGAGCTTCGCCGACCTGCCGCGCGTGGCCGTCGACAAGCATTCGACCGGCGGCGTGGGCGACAAGATCACGCTGCCGCTGGCCCCGCTGGTCGCGGCGTGCGGCGCTGCAGTGCCGCAGCTTTCCGGACGCGGTCTGGGCCACACCGGCGGCACGCTCGACAAGATGGAGTCGATCCCCGGCTGGCAGGCGAGCCTGTCCGATGAGCAGATGCGGGCGCAGCTGGCCAGCCTGGGCGCGGTCATCTGCGCCGCGGGCGCCGGGCTGGCCCCCGCCGACAAGAAGCTGTACGCGCTGCGCGACGTCACCGGCACCGTCGAGGCGATCCCGCTGATCGCCAGCTCGATCATGAGCAAGAAGATCGCCGAGGGCGCGGCCGGGCTGGTCTTGGACGTCAAGGTCGGCAGCGGTGCGTTCATGAAGACGCCCGAGCGCGCCCACGAGCTGGCCACCCGCATGGTGGCGCTGGGCAACGCGGCCGGGCTGAGGAGCGTGGCGCTTCTGACCGACATGTCCACCCCGCTCGGGCTGGCCGTCGGCAACGCGGTCGAGGTGGCCGAGTCGGTCGAGGTGCTGGCCGGGGGCGGCCCCGCCGACGTCGTCGAGCTCACGCTCGCGCTGGCCCGCGAGATGGTCGCGCTGGCAGGCCTCGACGTCGACCCCGCGGACGTCCTGAAGTCCGGCAAGGCGATGGACGCCTGGAAGGCCATGGTGCGCGCGCAGGGCGGCGATCCGGACGCGGCGCTGCCCGTCGCCAAGCACCACGACGAGGTGCTCGCCGAGCACTCCGGCTACCTGACCGGCCTGGACGCCCTCGGCGTCGGCGTGGCCAGCTGGCGGCTGGGCGCGGGCCGGGCCCGCAAGGAGGACGCGGTGCAGGCCGGCGCCGGCATCACGCTGTACGCCAAGCCCGGCGACAAGGTCGTGGCAGGCCAGCCGCTGATGGTGTTGCACACCGACACGCCCGAGCGCTTCGAGGACGCCCGCGCGGCCCTGGAAGGCGCCATCCAGATCGGGGCGGCGCCCGTCGAGCGCACGCCGCTGGTGCTGGGCCGGATCGGCTGAGCACGACGCTGCCTGCGTTGCGGTCGCCTCATGCATGCTCAATGCACGGCGGTCGCCCGTCGCCTTGGCAGCCCCGCGTTCAGACCACCTGCTGCGTCCAGCCGAACTCGTCGGCGCGACGTCCGTACTGCACGTCGGTGAGGTACTCGCGCAGGGCCATGACGGCCGAATCGTCGGGCGTCTGCGCGTGCCACTGCCCCGTCTCGTCCTTCAGCGAGCCGATGGGCGTGATGACGGCG
>WRGV01000300.1 GCA_009787035.1 Propionibacteriaceae bacterium
GTCGCGGAAGCGGAGCAGCGGCACGTCCGTGCTTGCTGCGAGCGGTTCGTCGGAGGCCGCCGGGGCCGCCGGTGCCGCGTCGATGATCGCGAAGGCCGCGTTGGCGGCGGCCGTCCCGTTGGCCGAATCGTGGAAGTGCGTGCCGACCATCCGCAGCGGCAGGTACACCTCGGGGGCCAAGATCAGGATGTACAGCGCGGTCTGCAGGCCCATGTGGCCGTCCACGACCCGGAAGCCGATCGTGACGGCGACCACGGCCACCGACAGCGTCGCCGCCAGTTCGAGGACGAACGCCGACAGGAACGCCACGCGCAGCGTCGACATGGTCTCGGCGCGATTGGCGTCCTCGTTCTTGCGCAACCCCTTCAGCTGGGCGCGCGCGCGTCCGAAGACCTGCAGCGTCGGCAGCCCGGCCACCAGGTCGGCGAAGTAGTTGGCCAGGCGCATCTGCACCTTGAAGCGGCGGGCGACGCGCTCCTGCGTCGTCCAGCCGACCAGGATCATGAAGATCGGGATCAGCGGCACCGTGATGATGATGATGATCACCGACTCCAGATCGTGCACGCCGATCGCCACGCCGACGATGATCGGCACGAGCGCCGCCATGATGAACTGCGGCAAGAACTTGGAGAAGTAGCCGTCCAGCGCGTCCAGGCCGTGCGTGGCGACCTGGATGAGCGTGCCGGTGGGCGTGGGGGAGTGGTACGGGTCGGCCAGCCGCGCAGCCAGGACGTCGCGGCGCAACTGCGACTTGACAGCGGCGGACGCCCGGTGGGCCAGCACATCGGTGAGCCAGGTGAGCCCCCCGCGGGCGATGAAGACGACGATGACCCACGCCGCGTTGCGGGCCACGCCGTCGAGGTTGTGGGTGTAGAAGACGTGCGCGATCGCGGCGGCGAGCAGGCTCGCCTGGGCGATCATCAGCAGCGATTGCAGCACGCCGACAAGGCCGACGGCCACCAGGAAACCCCTGGTGGCCGTCGCCCTTTTGATCAGTCGAGGATCGATCGGAGAAGCCATGCGGCCCTTAAACCGTCGCCGCCGCAGCGGGCTCGGACTCTTCGGCCGGCAGGTTCTCGACGGACAGGCGCTTCGTGAAGTGCGAGTACGCCCAGATCGTGTACAGGATCACCGGCACGACCAGGATCGCGAACACCGACATGAGCACGAGCGTCAGGTGCGAGCTCGACGTCGTGGTCATGTTGAGGGCGATCGAGTAACCGTCCACCGCGGCGCCCGTGAAGGTCGTCGAGGCGGCATTGTGCAGCGCCGAGTTCGACGCCGCGTCGGCCACGAAGCCGAGCGTGCCGAAGATCGCCACGAAGATGCTGATGAACAGCGTCGCGATCGACAGGCCGGTGCAGATGAACGACAGGCCGAAGCGCTTCTTGCTGACGAACACGCCCGCGCCCACCATCAAGACGATCGAGATGATGCCGATGATCCAGCGCAGCACCACACCGATCGTGCCGGTGTACGGGTTGTTGGTCGCGTACGAGGCCGTGCCCCAGATCACGAAGATGGCAACCAGGACGGCTGCGATCCAGCTGATCTTCGGCGCGAACGCCTCGGCCTTCTTGAGCACCGTGCCGGACGTCTTGAGCGTCAGGAACTGCGCGCCGTGTGCCAGGCACATCGCGATCAGCATGAGGCCACCGACGATGCAGAACGGCATGAACAGACCCCAGAAGCGGCCGTCGAAGTTGCTCTGCAGCAGCGTCGGCGTCGTCCAGGTGAGGCCCGGCGTCTTGCCGGCGACCGCGTTCTGGACGGCCGTGACGTTGATGCCGCGGACGAAGTTGGCGAAGCCGACACCGAAGACCAGCACCACGATCAGCGAGCCGATCGAGTTGCACCAGTCAAAGGCGTTCTTCCAGCGCGTGCCCGGGTTGAGGGCGCGGTACTCGAAGCTGATGCCACGGATGATCAGGCCGACCAGCACGAGGAACAGCGGCAGGTACAGGCCCGAGAACAGCGAGGCGTACCACCCCGGGAACGCGGCGAACGTCGCGCCACCGGCGGTCAGCAGCCAGACCTGGTTTGCATCCCACATCGGGCCGATGGAGTTGACCATGACCCGGCGCTCCTCCGGCTGCTTGCGCGAGAGGATCTGATACAGCATGCCGACGCCGAAGTCGAAGCCCTCCAGGAAGAAGAACCCGATCCACAGCACGGCGATGAGCAGGAACCACAGAATCTGCAGTCCGCCGACTTCCGTCGGCGCATTCATTGCGGTAAACATGTCTGCAACCCTCTCT
The DNA here is from genome assembly GCA_009787035.1 of Propionibacteriaceae bacterium. GTDB lineage: Bacteria > Actinomycetota > Actinomycetes > Propionibacteriales > Propionibacteriaceae > WRGV01. Next base: position 2,259 of record WRGV01000300.1, read on the forward strand.
TAGTACGCGAAGCCCAAGGGGGCGTCATCGTCCGCGCCCGGCTTCTGTGCGGGTGCGTCCTCAGGCAAGCCCTGACGGATCTGCTTCAGGAACAGCTTCACGACGAGCACGGCCACCACTGCGTAGATCAGCGTGTACAGCGTCATGGTGATGCCGATCTCAGCGGCGCTGACCGTCGGCGAGTTCGCCGAGCTGGTTGGCAGCACGCCGTAGACGATCCACGGCTGGCGTCCGATCTCGGCCAGGATCCAGCCGACGGAGTTGGCCAGCAGCGGCCACAGCGGGAACAGCACCATCAGCACCGTCCAGGCCTTGGTGTCTGGCGCGCTCTTCTTGGAGGCCCGCGTCGAGTACAAGACGATGATGCTGAAGATGAGGCCGACGAAGCACAACCCGACCATCACGCGGAACGCGTAGAAGCTCACCAGCCAGTTCGGGACGGGGTCGCTCGCGGCCTTCGCGATCGCGGCGCACGTCGGGTTCTGCTGGCAGCTGGCCTGCAGGTCGTTCTCCGGGGCCCGCCAGCCGTTGGTGCCGCTGTTGGTCATGTAGCCGGACTGGGCGTACGTGGAGCGGACGTCCTGCATGCCGTAGACCGTCGCGTTCGTGTCGTCGAAGGCGAGCCACTTGAGAATGCCGCCCGGCAGCGCGATGACGTCCTTGGCGCCCCCGTTGCCGTCCGGAACGGCCAGCAGCGAGAACTTGACATCCGTCGAGGTGTTGATGCCTTCGGACGCAGCCAGCTTGGCCGGCTGGTACTTGGCCTCAACCTTGCCCATCAGGTCGCCCGAGATGAGCGAGACGATCGCGGCGACGATGACGATCCAGGCGCCCCAACGGGTGACCGGACGCCAGATGCCGTCAGCCTTGGCGGCTGCGGCCTCGTCGTTACCTGCGAGCTTGCGGGACTTGACGAGCCAATAGCCCGACACGCCCGTGACAAGGCCACCCGCGATGATGAACGCCGCGCCCACGGTGTGCGGGAACGTCGTCAGGAAGAACGGGTTGCCGATCAGGGCGAGGAAGTTGTTGAGC
>WRGV01000301.1 GCA_009787035.1 Propionibacteriaceae bacterium
CGACCATGACCAGCACGTCCGGGTCCATCAGCAGCGAGCGGGCCAGGACGAGCCGCTGGCGCTGCCCGCCGCTCAACCCGCGTCCGCGCTCGTCCAGAACCCCTTGCCAGCCGTCGGGCATGGCGTCCCAGACATCGTCGGCGGACGACGTCCACAGCGCCTGCTCGGCCTGCGCCCGCGTGTGCGTGCCGTGCGGGTCGATCAGCGATTGCAGCGTGCCGGCGAACACCTGCGCGCCGGCGTCCACCACCATGACGTGCCGGCGCAGCTCGCGCAGATCCAGCCTGGCCAGGTCGGTGCCGTCGATCGAGACGCCCCAGTGGGTGTTGGCGCGTTCCTCGTCGCGGCGGGCCAGCCGGGCCCGTTCGGCGCGCCTGGCTTCGGCGCGGTGGCGGGCCTTGCGGTCCTGCGCCGCGGTGTCCTCGCCCTGCACCTGCACGGGGCCCGACTCCATGGGCAGGTAGCGCCCGATGCGGTCGGCCAACTCGGCCGACTCGTCCGGGACGGCGCTGACGATGATCGTCAGCTGGCCGGGGTCGGCGACGAAACCGGTGGCCTCGTCCACGATCGGGCCGAGGTGCCAGGGGGCCGGGTCGGCGGGGGCGCGCCACGGCGGCTCCTGGCTCAGCAGGTTGGCCGTCTTGCGGCTGGACACGACGCCGGAGACCCACTTCTGGATGAATTCGAAGAACGTGCCGAACGGCTGCTGCAGGAACATGGCGTAGCCGAAGAAGCTGATCAGCTGTCCCACGGTCAGCTGACCCGCCATCATCTCGCGCACGCCCAACCAGGTCAGCATCACCAGCAGGATGCCGGTGAGCACCGTGCTGACCGACTGGATGCCGGCCCACCAGAAGCCGGCCCGCGTGCCGACGGCCTTGACCCGCTGCGACTGGCGCGCGTAGTTGTCGCCGAACGTGCGCTCGCCGCCGACCCCGCGCAGGATGCGCAGCCCCGAGACGATGTCGACGGCCATGCCCGTCAGCGCGGACGACCGCTCGCGTTCGATGCGCTGGTTGCGCTGCATCGGCACCATCAGCGGCACCGAGACGCCCAGGATCACCGGCGCCGAGATCAGCACGATCAGGCCGAGCGGCACGGATTCGTTGAGCACCAGCACCGTCACGAAGACGAACGACAGCAGGGCGGCCAGCGCGCGGCCGGTGACCTCGCCGAGTGCGCCGAACGTGTCGGCGTCCGAACTGGCCACCGACAGCATCTCGCCGGCCGGCACGCGCCGGGAGATCACGTGGTTCATCTGCGTGACCTTGCGCGAGACGAGCTTCTGGACGCGGTACAGCGCATCCAGCCAGCTGGAGATCTGGAAGATGCTGGCCAACACGTCGCAGGCGACGCCGACGATGATGACGACGGCCAGCGCGATCGCCCACTGCACGGTCGCGGTCAGATCGTGCCGGGTGACGCCCTCGTCCACCGCCTTGCCGAGCAGATAGGGGCTCAGCGTGCCGGGCAGGAACCACAGCAGACCGAAGAACGTGCCGCCCAGGATCAGCCATCGTTGCTTGCCAAGAAGCCATAGCGAGAAGTGGACGGGGGAGCGCGTGTCGGCTTCGTCCGGTCCCCGGTGGTCTGGCCGGGTGGGCGACTCGTAGGCATGGATGACTGGTGGGAACAGTGGCATAACCTCTCCAGCCTATTGATCTGGCCAGGGGCGTGCAATCGGTTTGGCGGGCGTGGCGGCGGTGCGGGCGACTGGAGCCCCGGGTGCCCCACAGGGTAGGCTTACCTGGATTGCGCGCCCGGCGCGTGATGCGGATGTAGTCCAATGGTCAGGGCCTCAGCCTTCCAAGCTGAAGATGCGGGTTCGATTCCCGTCATCCGCTCCGGTGTGAAACGTCTATCTACGAGGAGATGAAGTGCCGAGCACTGTGGAGAAGGACAGCCCGACGCGGGTCACAATGGTCATCGAGGTGCCGTTCGGCGACCTGCAACCGGCCATCGACAAGGCGTACAAGCAGATCTCGGCGCAGATCAACGTGCCGGGATTCCGTCGCGGGCACGTGCCGAATCGCCTGATCGACCAGCGTTACGGCCGCGGCGCGGTGCTGCAGGAGGCCATCAACGACGCGCTGCCGAAGGTGTACTCGGATGCGGTGATCGAGCATGAGCTGACGCCGCTGGGCCGTCCGAACATCGAGGTCACCAAGCTTGAGGACGGCGATGTGGTCGAGTTCACCGTGAAGGTGGACGTGCGCCCGGACTTCGAGGTGCCCGATCTGTCGACCATCGCGGTGACCGTTGATCCGGTGAAGGTGGACGAGGACGACCTGCAGGCCCGGCTCGACCGCCTGCGCCAGCGCTTCGCGACGTACACCGATCTCGACCGCGCCGCGGCCAAGGGCGACGTGGTGACGATCGACCTCAAGGCGACGCAGGACGGCCGGGACATCCCCGACGCCGACGCCAAGGGCATGACCTACGTGCTGGGCGAGGGCGGCCTGGTGGACGGGCTGGACGAGGCCGTCACCGGCCTGTCCGCGGGCGAGTCGGCGACGTTCTCGTCCGAACTGGTCGGCGGCACGGGCAAGGGCGAGCAGGCCGACATCACCGTGACGGTGCAGAAGGTGCAGGAGCGCCACCTGCCCGCCGTGGACGACCAGTTCGCGCAGCTGGTGAGCGAGTACGACACGGCCGACGAGATGATGACGGGCCTGCGGGACAGCCTGGAGCGCATGGGGCGGCTCGACCAGGCCGGCCAGGCGCGCGACCGGATGCTGGACGCGGTCATCGCGGCCACGTCGTTCGACATGCCGCAGCAGCTGCTGGATGACGAGGTCGAGGCTCGCAAGAAGGCGATCACCGATCAGCTGTCGCAGTCGGGCTTGACGATCGAGGATTACATCGCGGCGAACCCTGACGAGGGCGTGGCCGATGCCGATGAGTTCTTCCAGCAGGTCGCCGAGGGCACCGAGCACGGTCTGCGGGCGCAGATCATCCTGGACAAGCTCGCCGAGGATCTCAAGGTCGAGGTGTCGCAGGAAGACCTGTCGGCCCTGATCATGCAGAAGGCTTCCGAGAACGGCACGACGCCCGACGAAGAGGCCCAGCACATGGTCGAGCACAACCACCTGCCCGAGTATCTGGGCGATATTCGCCGCGGCAAGGCGCTGGGTGAGATCTCGACGAAGGCCACCGTGACCGACACCGACGGCAACGCCGTCGACCTGTCCCGTCTGCATGCGGACGGCACGCTGGAGCCCGAGGCGGCGGCGATCCAGATCACCGAGCCGAAGAAGCCGGCGAAGGCCGCGGACAAGCCGAAGGCCGCCAA
>WRGV01000302.1 GCA_009787035.1 Propionibacteriaceae bacterium
CTCTCCCGTGGATGTCGTCGCCGTACTCGCACCCACCGGCGACACGTTGGCCGACGACACGGTGTACTGCTCGCGCGCCGTGGTCGCAGACCTGACCAACATCACCGATGCGTACCTGCTGGTGCGCACGCAGCAGGGCTATGCCGAGCCCCTAGCCAAGGCGCTGCCGTTGGCGCTGGATCCGGCCAACCCTGGCAGCATCCAGGTGTCGGTCGTCTCGCAGCTGGCCACGCTACAGGCGGGCATCAACTCCGACATGTCGCGGCTGCTCGGCGTGCTGGCGTGGGTCATCCTGGCGCTGTCGGCGCTGACCGCCGGCACGACGATGTTCCTGTCGGTGCAGCACCGGGCCCCGCAGATCGCGTTGCGCCGGGCCATGGGCGCCTCGCGGGCATCGGTGTTCCGCGTGTTTATGTACGAGGGGCTGCTCACCGGCCTGGCCGGTGGGGCCCTGGGCGCCCTGGTCGGCTCGGTGCTCGTGTGGCTGATCGCCCGCCACGACGGCTGGCCCCCCTGCCTGGGCGCGCCGCTGGTGCTGCTCGGCCTGGCCGCCGGCCTGGTGGTCGGCGCCATCGCCTCGGCGATCCCGGCCGTGTACGCCGCCCGCCGCGATCCGGCGACGATCCTGCGCACCGTGTGATCCGGTCGCACCCTTTGCGGTCGCCGATGCGTCTCAAAGATGGGGTGACGACATCCCCGGGCCAGCCGTCACCCCGATGAGCTGGCGCCCACGCCCTCCAGCATGAAAGGTGTGCCATGCGCCTCGGTCACCGCATCCTCACCGCCGTGGCAGCCGCGAGCCTGCTCGTGACGCTATCGGCCGAGCGCGACACGCTCACCAATCTGAATGTCTACTGGGGCGAGAGCTTCCAACGCGGCATCAAGGACTCGCGTTTCATCGCACTCCCCGACCAGCACAACACCTGCACCGCCCAGACGGGCTACGCGATCACCGGCCGCAAGGACACGGACGTGCCGCACCTGGACATCGACTCAGCCTGGATGCAGCAGCAGAAGCTGAAGGCCCAGCTGGCCGAGGCCCAGTGTTCGGACGACATGGCCTATCAGCAGCACGCGCTGGACATCGTGGCCGCTTACCAGCAGCAGATCATCGATCGGAACAAGGCCGGTCGCGATGAAGGCCGAACTCGATGCCCGCGTGGCGAAGGCCACACAGCTGCTGACAGGCCTCGGCCTGCTGTAGCCCCCACGCGTGGGGCCGGTCGTCCTTCTGCTCTGGTGCGATAATGAACCGTCCAGAAGGAGGGTTCGCGATGAGCTTGGACGGATGGCGTTCGCCCGTGGTGGGCGTGCTGGGCGGGCTGGGGCCCGCCGCGACGGTCACGTTCCTGGAGCAGCTGGTGCGGTTCACCGACGCCGCCTGCGACCAGGAGCATCTGGACGCGATCGTGCTGCAGCACTCGTCCACGCCCGACCGGACCGATGCGATCCTGCACCCCAACACCGCGGACGATCCGGCGCCCGTCCTGGTTGCCGACGCCACGCGGCTGGAGGCCGCCGGCGCGGACTTCTGGGTGCTGCCGTGCAACACTGCGCACCACTTCGTCCAGGCCGTCACCCATGCCGTGGACATCCCGGGCGTGTCGATCGTGCAGGCCACCGCGCAGGCGGCCGTCGAGCACGCCGAGGGCGGCCCGATCGCGGTCTTCGCCACCGCAGGCACCGTCGAGGCCGGCGTCTATGCCGACGAGATCGCCCGCCAGGGCGGGGTCTGCCTGCCCGTGCCGCCCGCGATCCAGGACGGCATCACCCGCATCATCTACGAGCAGGTCAAGGCCAACCAGCCGGTCGATGTGGCGCTGCTGAACCGCTGCGTGGCGCGGATGCTGTCGGCCGGGGCGTCCGTCATCGTGTTCGGCTGCACCGAGCTGTCGGTCGTCTACGAACAGCTGGGCCTGGACAACCGCCCCGAGCTGGTCGATTCGCTGCGGTGCCTGACGTACGCCACCATCGTGCGCGCCGGGCGGAAAGTGCGCGCGTGAAGCCCGGTAAGCAACTGCGTCCGGTCGCTTTTGCCTCGGGCGGCAGCGGCAACTTTGACATCGTCATCGCGCTTTTCTGCGCGTTTTTGTTGATCAGCAACGTCGGCGCGACGAAATTGATCGGATTCGGGCCTGACGTCAACCTTGGCCCGTACCCGCTGCTGCCCATCGTCACCGACGGCGGCGCCTTCCTGTTCCCGCTGACGTACATCTTCGGCGACGTGCTGGCCGAGGTCTATGGCGCGCGCAAAGCCCACCGGGCGATCCTGCTGGGGTTCGGGGTGTCGTTCCTCGCGTCGGTGATCTTCCTGATCGTGGACGCCATGCCGCCCGCCCCCGGCTGGGACAACCAGTCCGCCTGGCACGCCGTGCTCGGGTTCGTGCCGCGCATCGTGATCGCCTCGCTGTGCGGCTACCTGATCGGGCAGTTCCTGAACGCGCACGTGCTCATCTGGATCAAGCGGCGCACGTCCGAGAAGCACCTGTGGGCGCGGCTGCTCGGCTCGACCGTCGTCGGCGAATTCGCCGACACGACCGTCTTCTGCCTGGTCGCCTGGGCCGGGCTGATCGGGGCCGGCACGATGGCCAACTACGTGATCACCGGGTACGTCTACAAGGTGGTCGTCGAGGCTGTCCTGCTGCCGGTGACCTACCGGATCATCGCCGCCATCAAGCGGCGCGAACCCGACTACGTGTTGCGCGACGCGGCCTTCGCCCCCGTCGACGATTCTTCGATGAAGTAGCGCCGGTACCACACCAGGAAGCAGTAGATGCTCCAGATGCGGCGCATGTTCTTGGAGTGCCCGGCGCGGTGGTCGTCCANCAGCTTGCGCAGCTTGGCGCGGTCGAAGAACTCGCCCGCCTCGTCCGAACTGAAGGCCTCCAGCACGCGCGAGTAGTACCGGTCTTCGCGCAGCCAGTCGTTGAGCGGCACCGGGAAGCCGAGCTTGCGCATCTGCGCGTTGCGCTGGGGCAGCTGCTTGGCGGCGGCGGCGCGCAGCGCGAGCTTGGTCTGCTGCTTGGTGACGCGGAACCGCGTCGGGATCGCCAGCGCGACCTTGAGCATCTGGATGTCGAGGAACGGCACGCGCAGCTCCAGGGAGGCGGCCATGCTCATGCGGTCGGCCTTGACCAGGATGTCCTCGACCAGCCAGGTGTGCAGGTCGGCGTACTGCATCTTGGTGACCTCGTCCAGCCCCTGGGCGCGATCGAAGATCGGCTTCGTCCAGGTGGACGGGTCGGGGGCCGGGATCGGCGGCTGCAGCAGCGC
>WRGV01000303.1 GCA_009787035.1 Propionibacteriaceae bacterium
CCAGACAGGCCTGCGGCGAGCGGAAACAGATCTCGCCGACCGCGTCGTCCGCAAGTTCGCGGCCCTGCTCGTCCAGAATCGCCAGATCGACGTCGATGACCGGCTGGCCCACCGAGCCGGCGCGGCGCAGCTGATCGTCGGGGCCGAGCATGGACGCGGCGGGCGACATCTCGGTCTGGCCGTACAGGTTCCACATGCGCAGGCCCGGCAGTGTGCGGGCCATCTCGTGCAGCACCGGCACCGGCATCGCCGAGGCGCCGAAGCAGCCCTTCGTGAGCTGGCGCAGGGCGGCGAGGTCGTCGCTGTGCAGCAGCTCGATCCACTTGGACGGCGTCGCGAACATCCGGGTGACGCCGTGGCGCACGATCGCCGCGGCGATGCGCGCCGGTGTCGGCGTGTTCAGCACCACCGACGTGCAGCCGAGCATCAGGTCGGGGCCGAGGAAGCAGTCGAGCTGGCCGCAGTGATGCAGCGGCATGGTGTGCAGCTCGACGTCGTCGCCGGTCATCGCGGCGCTGTGGATGAACGTCGCGTACTGCCACATCAGGTTGCGGCTGGACAGCATCACGGCCTTGGGGCCCGATTCGGTGCCCGAGGTGAACATGAGCCGGATGAGGTCGTCGTCGCCCACTTCGACCGGTGTGGGCTGGCCGGTGTGCTCGAACCAGACGGCGGCGTCGCGCCACCCGCGCGGCAGGGCGCGGTGCGGCGGGCGCAGGCACAGCGTGCGGACGTCGGTCCGTCCCGACTCGCGCAGAGCCCGGGCGGCCGCGGGCACCGAGTGTTCCTCGGCCAGGATCGCGCGGGGACGGACGAGGCGGACGAGCGCGGCCATCTCGCCCGGGCCGAGCAGCGGGTTGGCCGGGGCGACGACGACGCCGGCGCGCGGGGCAGCGAACGGCAGCAACGCGGCCTGCCAACAGTTGCGGACGAACGTGAGCACGATGTCGCCCTTGACGAGGCCCTCGGCCTGCAGCGCGGCGGCGACCCCGTCGGCGGCGGCGTCCAGCTGCGCGAACGTGAAAGTCGCCCCGTCGGCGTCGTCGATCAGGGCGACCTTGTCGGGCACGCGGCGCGCGGTGCGCCCGATGATGTCGCCGGGCGTGTGACTAGCCACGATGCTGCGAAGGTTCTGGGTCATGCGGCCCAACCTACGCGGCGACGTCCGTCCGGCCCGTTGTGGGAATGTGCCAAGATCGTGGGCCCGGAATCGTCGCGGATGCGCTGTGAGCGAACCATCAGCGTGGCTCCCTTCCATAATCGCGCAAACTTCCGGCAAAGGTGCATGCGCAGTTGTAAACTCGTGCCGTTCACACTCCTGGGACGGGCAGCGAACCCCAGTGGCTCCTCAGGTTCTGAGAGGAGAAAGAGCATGAAACGGGCTCATTGGGGAGCCGTCGCCGTTGTCGCCGTCTCGGCAGCCACGCTGCTGGGGGCGTTCAGCGCGCCGGCCATGGCATCGACGGGCGAACAGGTGACCAACTTGGCGTCGGGCACGCTCACCGCAACCAACCTGGCCCAGACACTGATCGGCGACGGCACGCAGATCAGCAATGTGCAGGTGTCCGGCTCGAATCAGTCGATCGGGTCGTTCAGCGGGTTCTCGACGCTGGGTGCCAGCTCGGGCGTCGTGCTGTCCACCGGCGTGGTGTCCAACACCCCCGACACGGGCACGGGAGGCTCGGCGGTGCCCGGGCCGAACGACGAGCCCGACACGAGCACCAAGATGGGCACGCCCGGCGATGCCGATCTGGATGCGCTGCTGGCCCAGGAGACCGGCAAGCCGGCGTCGAGCTTCTCTACGTACGACGCGGCGTCGCTGCAGTTCGACTTCGTGGCGACGGGCAACCAGGTGCGGTTCACGTACATCTTCGGGTCCGAGGAATACCCGGAGTTTGTGAACGAGGGCTTCAACGACGTGTTCGGCCTGTTCGTCAACGGCAAGAACTGCGCCACGGTGGGTGCCAACAATCAGCCCGTGTCGATCGACACGGTCAACGACAAGACCAACAGCACCGACTACCGCGACAACAGCAAGAACACCGTCGACACGGGCTTCGACGGCATCACCACGGTGCTGACCTGCCAGGCGCCGGTCAACCAGGGCCAGGTCAACCACATCAAGTTCGCGATCGAAGACCAGGGCGACGCGAATTACGACAGCGGCGTGTTCATCGTCGGCAACTCGTTCGTCACGCAGTTCCCGCAGCTGACCGACGACACCGCGACCACCAACGCCAACACGCCGGCGACCATCGACGTCCTCAAGAACGACACCACCACGGGCCTGACGCTGACGGCGGTGTCGACGCCGTCGCACGGTACGGCGTCCATCCAGAACGGCATGGTCAGCTACACGCCGGCGAGCGGCTACAGCGGCCCGGACGCGTTCACGTACACCGCGGCGGGCAGCGACGGCGTCACCTCGACCGCCAACGTCGCCGTCACGGTGCTGCCGATGGCTGTCGACGACTCCGCCACGACGAAGCCGGGCACCGCGGTGACCATCCCGGTGTTGGGCAACGACGTGGGGACGGGCCTGGCGGTCACCTCGGTCGACACGCCCGGCCACGGCACGGCGACGGTCGCCAGCAACGGCGCCGTCACGTACACTCCGTCCGCGGGCTTCACCGGCACCGACACGTTCACGTACACCGTCACCGACGCGAGCGACCAGACGGCCACTGCGACCGCCAGCGTGACCGTCGTGGCCCCGCCGGTCGCCAAGGACGACACGGCCTCGACCGAGACGGGCGCGCCGGTGACTGCGGACGTCCTGGCCAACGACTCGGGCACGGGCCTGACGATCACGCAGGTGTCGACCCCGGCTCACGGCACGGCATCCGTCCAGAATGGGAAGGTCGTCTACACGCCGGCGGCCGGATTCGTGGGCAGCGACTCGTTCACGTACACCGTCACCGACGCGATCGGTAGCACGGCCCAGGCGACCGTGAACGTCGAGATCGCGCCCGGGCCGGCGGCTGTCGGCGACACCACGTGGGCGCAGGCTGGCTCGTCGGCGAGCGTCGATGTGCTGGCCAACGACACCGGCACGGGCCTGGAACTGACCGGGGTGAACCAGCCGTCCCACGGGACCGCCAGCATCAAGGACGGACAGGTCGTCTACACGCCGGCCGAAGGGTTCACGGGGTCCGACTCGTTCACCTATGAGATCACCGATGCGCTCGGCGTCACCTCGACGGGCACCGTCACGGTGACCGTGGTGCCCGTGCCGATCGTCGTGGCGGGGCCGCCTGCGGCCGCG
>WRGV01000304.1 GCA_009787035.1 Propionibacteriaceae bacterium
CCGCCACGTCCAGATCCGACGAATGAGACATATGCACAAACTCGCATATTTCGATTCGGGCGTTGCCGCTATGACGTTAGGGCAAGGTAAAGCCTGCCTGGGCCGCATGACGAGCAACCCCGGCACCATTCTGGATAGNTTCGTCGCCAGCCGGATCGNCCAACAGCCCATATGGCCAGACTAAACCACCACATGAAGGGTGCCGGATATGCTCCACCAACCGGGGGAATAAACATCCACCGATCGGTGGAATCTATGACCGCCACCCGGGGGAATCTACACAAACCGCCCCCCACGTCCACCCTCGCGACCCCTACGCTGAACGTAGTCACAACACAATACGACGAGACGACGTCGGCGTATCCTCTGCCCAGAAGTCGGCACGTCGTACCACTATTCAGGAGGTTTTATCATGCTACGAGGAATTGACATCAGTCATCACGATACCGTTGACGTCACCAGCGGGCCGGATTTCGTGATCTGCAAGGCCACAGAGGGAACCACCTTTGTGGATCCCAAATGCGATCAGCAGTACCAGGCCGCGAAGAAGGCCGGAAAACTGCTCGGCGTCTACCACTACGCCCGCGGAACCTCGGCCACCGCCGAGGCCGAGTTCTTTGTGAAGAACATCAAGAGCTACGTGGGCGAGGCCATTTTGTGCCTCGACTGGGAAGGCGGGTCCAACCCGGTCTTCGGGAAGGGCGAATCGACCGAAGGCGCATGGGTCTCGGCATTCGCCAACCAGGTTCACTCCCTCACGCAGGTGTGGCCACTCATCTATGTGCAGGGATCCGCCGTGCAAAACGTCGACGACGCGGTCTACCAGCACTGCGGGCTGTGGCTCGCGCGCTGGCTCAGCGGAAAGCAGACATTCGCAACCGCGATCGCGAACGGCATCCCCAAGCCCGGCGGCAAGTGGGCGTCGGCCACCCTGTGGCAGTTCACGGACACGCTGAATGGCCAGACCCTTGACGGCGATCTCTTCGACGGCGANGCCGCCGCGTGGCGTCGCCTGGCTGCCAAGAGTGGCACCTCGACGCCGACGCCCACGCCCACACCGGCCCCCACGCCGACGCAGCTGACCGTCGACGGCCTGCTCGGCGCAACCACCATCAAACGCTGGCAACAGGTCATGGGAACCACCGCCGACGGCATCATCTCCAACCCGTCCCCGCTGGTCAAGGCCGTCCAAACCAAACTCAACGCCCTCGGCTGCCGCGACTGGGACAACAAAGCCCTCGTCGTCGACGGCATCGGCATCTACTCCAACCTCAGCGCCGCCACACCCAAGAGCCGCACCCAATGGGCACTCCAAGTGCACCTGGGCACCACACGCGACGGCATCCTGTCCAAACCATCCCCCTGCATCCAGGCCCTGCAGCGCAAGCTCAACGCCAACACCTTCTAGCCCCACCACCCGACGCCCCGCCCACACCCGGGCGGGGCGCCGCCACGTCCAGATCCGGTTACGGACGCCGCGAGCGCATCCGTCCCCACGCGCTAGTCTGAGCGTGGGCACGGTCGTCCGTACCCATTTCAGGCCGCAAGGGGGCAGGGATGGCCAAGAAGGTGGACACCGGCGGGCACCACGACAAGCTGTCGACGCAGGTCTACGAGCAGGAGCTGGCGCGGCTGCAGGCCGAGATGGTGGCGATGCAGGAGTGGATTCGCCAGAAGGGCCAGCGGCTGGTCGTGATCTGCGAGGGGCGCGACGCCGCCGGCAAGGGCTCGGCCATCAAGCGGATGACCGAGTATCTCAACCCGCGGTTTTGCCACGTCGTCGCGCTGCCCGCGCCCACGGAGCGCGAAGAGGGTCAGTGGTACTTCCAGCGCTATGTGCAGCACCTGCCGACGACCGGCGAGATCGTCGTGATGGATCGCTCCTGGTACAACCGCGCCGGCGTCGAGCGCGTGATGGGCTTCTGTACGCGCGACGAGTACCGCCGTTTCCTGCACCAGACACCCATCTTCGAGCGCCTGCTCGTCGAGGACGGCATCATGCTGCGCAAGTACTGGTTCTCGGTCTCCGACGTCGAGCAGGAGCGCCGGTTCCGCTCGCGCCACGACGACCCGATGCGCCGCTGGAAGCTGTCGCCCATCGACATGAAATCCATCAGCCACTGGGAGGATTACTCCCGCGCCAAGGACGAGATGTTCGTGCACACCGACATCCCCGAGGCCCCGTGGTTCACCGTCGAGAGCGAGGACAAGAAGGCCGCTCGCCTCAACGTGATGGCCCACCTGCTGTCCACCGTGCCGTACGAGCACATGCCCGTGCCCGAGCTGGAGATTCCGCCGCGTCCACCGTCGAAGGGGTACGTGCGCCCGCCCCGCGAAGAGAACAAGTACGTGCCCGACTTCGCCGCCACACTGGCGCACCATCATCAGGACGGCTCAGCGGCGTAGGGCTTTCGGACGGCGCGCGGAATCGGCAGATTCACCACGCGGACGCCGGAACTGCCTCATGGCCGCAGCGCCTCAACCGGTCGAAGTCTGCCGGCGCGGGTACCTCATGACGCCCTTTCTCGCCGGACGCAATCCGTCCGGGTACTGGCCCAACAGACCACTACTTAGTGCTACTATCTAGTAGTACCTAGCAACACTGCATACCAGTGACACTAGGCAGCAGAGCAGGAGGCAGCCGTGGACAACCTGACGGAGATGCTCAAGGGCGTGCTGGAGGGCTGCGTGCTCGAACTGATCGGGCGCGACCAGACGTACGGGTACGAGATCACCCGGCAGCTCAACGCGCTCGGGTTCGACGACGTCGTCGAGGGCACGGTCTACACGATCCTGCTGCGGCTGGAGCGCGGCAACCTCGTCGAGGTGGAGAAGAAGCCGTCGCCCCTGGGGCCGCCGCGCAAGTTTTACACGCTGAACGACGCGGGCCGGGCCGAATTGTCCCAGTTCTGGGCGCGCTGGGCGTTCGTGTCGAGCCGGATCAACCAACTACAGGAGCAGGGCCATGAGCAAGTGGACTGACTACATCAACCCCAAGAAGATCGCCGCCGACAAGCGCGAATACCGCCAGCAGATGGCCCGGGTGAAGGCNCTGCCGTCCGACTACCGGTACGTGTTCAAGAAGATCCAGTCACAGATGTGGGCCTTCGCCGGCGGCGACGGCATGGACATGCTGCCCGTGCAGTACGACCTGATCGACCTGTTCGAGCAGGGCGTCGCGCAGGGCAAGCCGGTGCTCGCGGTGACCGGCGACGACGTCGCCGCGTTCGTGGACGACCTGC
>WRGV01000305.1 GCA_009787035.1 Propionibacteriaceae bacterium
GTGCTGCTCGGCGATGCCGACATCGAAGACTCGTCCGGGATAGGCGGCCGCGAACCGGCTGAGGCCGGTGGGGGCGACCATGGCGGCCGACAGCGCGACGAGCTTGGGATGCGTCGCGCCGATCTCGACCAGGTCGGCCGCGAAGGCGTCCGTCCAGGTGGCCTGGTCGTCGGAGGCGATGGGCTCGCCGGTCACCTCGTCGATGCGCCCGATCGCGTGGAAGCGTTCCGCGTTGGCCTCGGCGGCGAAGTAGCCCATGCCCTTGCGGGTGATGGCGTGCACGATGACCGGGCCGCCGAACCGCTGCGCCTGGCGCAGCGCGCGCACGCAGGCGGCGATGTCGTGCCCGTCGAACGGGCCGATGTACTTGATGCCGAGGTCGGCGAACATGCTCTGTGGCACCAGCACGTCGCGCAGGCCGCTGCGCACGGCCGCCAGGAACTCGTGGGCGGTGTCTCCGAGCAGCGGGGTGTGTCGGGCGGTGCGTCCGATCAGTTCCATCATCTGCTCGTAGCGCGGATCGGTGCGCAGCCCGGACAGCTGCTTGGTCAGGCCGCCAACCGTGGGGGAGTACGACCGTCCGTTGTCGTTGACCACGATGACCAGGCGCAGGCCGGGCTCGACCGCGATGTTGTTCAGCGCCTCCCAGGCCATGCCGCCGGTGAGCGCGCCGTCGCCGATGACCGCCACGACCGTCCGGTCGGTCTCGCCCTGCAGCCGCAGCGCCTTGGCCAGGCCTTCCGACCAGGACAGGGAGGCGGACGCGTGCGAGTTCTCCACCCAATCGTGCTTCGACTCGGCGCGCGACGGGTAGCCGGACAGGCCGTTCTGCTGGCGCAGCGTGTCGAAGCGGTCGGCGCGCCCGGTCAGGATCTTGTGGACGTAGCTCTGGTGGCCCGTGTCGAAGATGATCGGGTCGCGTGGCGAATCGAAGACACGGTGGATCGCGATGGTGAGCTCCACGACGCCGAGGTTGGGGCCGAGGTGGCCGCCCGTGCGGCTCACGTGCGTGATCAGGAACTGGCGGATTTCGGCTGCCAGCGCGTCCAGTTCGGTCTTCGACAGGCTCTTCAGGTCAGCCGGTGTGTGGATCTGGTCGAGCAACGCCATATCTTTCATCATAGGCGGCCGAACGTAGCAGACCCAGGTGATCAGGCAGCGAGGCGACCCAGTGTGATCGCCACGCGCAGGGCGTAGGCATCGCGGGCGTCGGTGGGCGATGCGCCGGTCACCTCGTCGATGCGCTTGATGCGGTAGCGCACGGTGTTGGCGTGGACGAACAGCGCGCGGGCGCTGGCCTCGATGGAGCCGGCGTGGTCGAGGAAACAGACGCACGTGCTCAGCAGATCGCCTCCGGCGCTGACGAGCGGGTGGTAGATCGTGCGCAGCAGATCCTCGCGGGCCTGGGGATGGCCGAGCAGGGCGCGTTCCGGCAGCATCGTCTTCGCGGCACGCACCCGGGGCCCCTCGGGCCAGCCCGGTGCGGCGGCGGCGCCCGACAGCGCCTCGGCGGCCGAGTCGAAGGCCCCGCCGAGGTTGGGGGCCAGCGAGCTGACGATGACGGCTCCGGGCCCGAACCGATCCTGCAGCTGGGTGGCGGCGGCGAGTGCGCTGGCGTCGTCCACGATCCCGGCCCCGGTCAGCAGCGCGATCAGCCGGTCGCCCTGCGCCGCGCACAGCACGCTCAGGCCACCTCGGGTGGCGGCGTGGCGGAGCTCGTCCGCGGCCTGGTCGGCCGGTCCGCCGGGTGTCTCGCCGACGATCACGACGACGGGTGCGGTCGTGGGCCAGCCCAGCGTCGCGGCGCGGGATTCGACGCTGACGGCGTCGTCATGGCGCACAACGGCGTCGATGATGATCGACTCGGTGCGCTCGTCCCAGGCGCCGATCGATTCCGCGGCCTGCGCGTACACCTCGGCGGCGGCGAACGCGACCTCGCGGGAGTACTGGACGATCGCGGTCTGCAGGGGCAGGCGATCTGACTTCGGCATCGACGTGGCGATCTGCTCTTCGACGACCTCGATCGAGGTGCGGATGATGTCGACGGTCTGCTGCAGGCTGATGCGCCGGGTCATGGCGCGCGGGGCGACCGAGAAGATGGCCAGAGGGTCGACGGCCGGGTCGGTGTCGTCGCCGAACCAGCCGGCGAAGCCGTCGATGCCGGCGCGGGCGACGAGTGTGATCCACGAGCGCTCCTCGGCGGAGAGCTTGCCGAACCAGGGCATGCGGGCGTCCATCGCTTGCGTGATGGCGGTGGTCATGGCCCCGGCGGCGCCGGCCAGGCGGCGCACCATGGCGGCCCGGGCGCGCTTGGAGGGGACCAGGGCTCGGCCGGTGCCCACGGGTGGTTTGTCGGGCATGGCGCCCATTCTACGGTGTGGCTGTCGGGGGGTTGGGGGGAGGTCCAGATTGTCCCTGGGCGGCGTCGTCCGGACGATTCTGTGGTGAAGTTGCTTGTCATGGCCGTGCTAATAAAGTTGAGTGCGGTACGCTCAACTTTGTGGAATAATGAGTGAAGCGAGCCTGTTACACCATGTGACCAT
The DNA here is from genome assembly GCA_009787035.1 of Propionibacteriaceae bacterium. Classification (GTDB taxonomy): domain Bacteria; phylum Actinomycetota; class Actinomycetes; order Propionibacteriales; family Propionibacteriaceae; genus WRGV01. Next base: position 2,544 of record WRGV01000305.1, read on the forward strand.
CGCCGGACCGCAGACCTGGCGAGGTCCCCTCGATCAAAAGGAGAGCAACAATGACCACCACCTACAACCCCTTCCGTGACATGGACCGCCTGTTCAACCAGGTGGCGCGCACCGTCGCCAACGACGGGCGCAGCATGCCGATGGACCTGTACCGCAACGGCGACGTCTTCACGGTGAAGATGGACCTGCCGGGTGTCGATCCGGCCAGCATCGACATCGACGTGGACGACCGCGTGCTGACCGTGCGCGCCGAGCGCGCCGCCGAGCACGTCGGCACCGACGACGAGAAGAACGGCTGGGTCAGCCGCGAGCGCACCTGGGGCACCTATGCCCGCCAGATCTCGCTCGGCAGCGGCCTCGACCTGGCCAGCATCCAGGCCAACTACACCGACGGCGTCCTGACGCTGACCATCCCGGTCGCCGAGGAGGCCAAGCCGCGCAAGATCGCCGTGACCACCGCGCCGGTCATCGATGCCGCGAAGGTTCAGGCCTGATCGCAACCGCCACGCGCGAAGAGGGGGCCCCGGATCGACCGGGGCCCCCTCTGTGTGTGTGGGGTGGCGCGTCGTGCAGGCGGGCGTCGCCCCGCGCCGATCAGCGGCGCACCACCTGCTTGCGGATCCGCACGCAGGCCGCCGCGCCGAGCAGCGACAGGCCGGCCAGCGCGGGCAGCCATGGCATGCCGTCCGCGACGCTG
>WRGV01000306.1 GCA_009787035.1 Propionibacteriaceae bacterium
TGTACCAGACCGACGGCATCATCGCCGAGCCGGCGGGCGCGCTGGCGTCCTCGGCGCTGCGCCAGGGCGTCAACGATGTCACGGTGCGCGTCGTCCCTGGCCAGACGGTGGTCGCGATCATCTCCGGCGGCAACAACGACATCTCGCGCTACAACGAGGTGCTCGAACGCTCGCTGGTGCACGAGGGCCGCAAGCACTACTTCCTGGTCAGCTTCCCGCAGGAACCCGGCGCGCTGCGCCGCTTCCTCGACGGCATCCTCGGCCCCGACGACGATGTCGTCCTGTTCGAATACACCAAGAAGTCCAACCGCGAGACCGGCCCCGCGCTGGTCGGCATCGAACTGGGCGATCCGGCCGAGCTGCCCGCGCTGCTGGCACGCATCGCCGCCAGCCCGCTGCAGGTCGAGACCATCTCCGCCCAGAGCCCGTTCTACCGCTATTTGGTCTGAGCCCTCACCTGGGGTGGCAGCGCGAAGCGCAGGGTCTCATCCACCAGCCGCACCTCGCGCGCGACGGGCCAGCCCCAGGCGACCAGCCGGTCGAGCACGCCCTGCACGAGCTGCTCGGGCACCGAGGCGCCGCTGCTGACCCCCACGGTCGTCGCACCCTCGAACCAGCCTGCGACAAGCTGCGACGCCTCATCCACCCGATAGGCCGCACCCGCACCGGCGTCCAGGGCGACCTCGATCAACCGCACGGAGTTGGACGAGTTCGCCGACCCCACGATCACCACCACGTCGCACTCGTGTGCCAGCTCGCGCACCGCGGCCTGGCGGTTCGCCGTGGCGTAGCAGATGTCCCCGCTCGGCGGATCGACCAGCCCCGCAAACCGCGCACGCAGGCGCTCCACCGTGGCTCGCGTCTCGTCCACGCTCAGCGTCGTCTGGCTGAGCCAGGCCACCGGCTGGTCCACCGGCAGGTCGAGGCGGTCGACATCGTCCGGTCCGGCGACCAGACGGATGCTGCCCGGCGCCTCGCCGGTGGTGCCCTCGACCTCCTCGTGACCGGCGTGTCCGATCAGCACGATCGGCAGCCCCTCGGCCGCGAAGCGCCGCGCCTCGCGGTGCACCTTGGCCACCAGCGGACACGTCGCATCGACCACCTGCAGCCCCCGCTGCGCGGCCAATTCGCGCACCTGGGGCGCCACGCCGTGCGCCGAAAACACGACCACGCTGCCGGGCGGCACCTCGTCCACCTCGTCCACGACCACCGCGCCCAGATCGGTCAACATCTGCACGACATGGGCATTGTGGACGATCTGCTTGCGGACATACACCGGCGCACCCCAGATCTGCAGCGCCCGTTCGACCGTCTGCACGGCCCGGTCGACGCCCGCGCAGTACCCGCGCGGCGCCGCCAGAAGCACCCGGCGCTTCGCAGTGTCCATGCACGCCAGTGTAGATGGCAATCCGCGATGTCAGACCTCACCGCTACGCTGGTTGGCATGACCGCACCAGTCCGCGCGAACGCGCGCCCCGGGGCCACCCCGGAGGCGCCGACATCGCTGTCCACCGTCGTCGGACTCGTCAAGGGCTGGGTGGAACGCTGCGGCTGGGTCTGGGTCGAGGCCCAGGTGATCGAGCTGCGCCGAAGGGCCGCACCCACGCAGTTCCTGACGCTGCGCGACACGTCCAACCAGACCTCGGCGACCATCACCTGCCCGGCGGCGGTGCTGGACGCAGCGGGCCCGGTCACCGAGGGCATGACGGTGCTGGCCCGGCTGCATCCGCGGGTCTGGGCCGACCGGGCCAGCCTGAGCTTCGAATGTTCGCAGCTGCGCATCGCCGGCGAGGGCCAGCTGCTGGCCCAACTGGAGGCTCTCAAGCGCAAACTCGCCGCCGAGGGGCTCTTCGACCCCCGACGCAAGGTGCCGCTGCCCGTGCTGCCCCGCGGCATCGGCCTGATCACCGGCGCCGACTCGGCGGCCGAGCGCGATGTGGTCACCAACGTGCGACTGCGCTGGCCGCAGGCCGTCATCATCACCCGCCACGTGCTCGTGCAGGGCCCCGAGTGCGCCGGCCAGGTCATGCGCGCACTGGCCGAGCTCGACGCCGACCCGGCCGTCGACGTCATCGTGATTGCCCGGGGCGGCGGCGCGCTGGAGGATCTGCTGCCGTTCAGCGACGAGGGCCTCGTGCGCGCAGTCGCCGCCTGCCGCACGCCCGTGGTCAGCGCGATCGGCCACGAGGTGGACACGCCGATCATCGACCTGGCGGCCGACCTGCGCGCCTCCACGCCCACCGACGCCGCCAAGCGCATCGTGCCGGATGCCGCCGTGGAGCGCCAGGGCCTGGCCGCGGCGACCGACGCGCTGGGCCGGGCCATCTCGCGGCGCCTCGACATCGAGCAGCGACGGCTGGACGACCTGCGCTCCCGCCCCGTCCTGCGCAACCCGTCCGCGACGCTCATCCCGCACGAACAGGCGCTGGCCACGGCCCGGTTGCGGCTCTCGGCGGCGATCCAGATCGCGCTGCGCGATCAGCAGGCCCGGCTCGACAGGGCGTCGGCCGCGCTGCGCACACTCTCGCCGCAGGCCACACTGGAACGCGGCTATGCCATTGTGACAAGCAAGGACGCCGTGTTGACCGATGCGAGCGCCGTCGGCGCCGGCGACCATATCGATGTGCGCCTGGCGCGCGGCGGCTTCGGCGCCACCATCGACGGCGCTGCCGCGGCGTCCCCACCGAAGGCGACGCGCACCCGGGCGAAGACAGCCACCGGGAAGACCGCCGCGGCGTCCTCCCGAAAACCCGCAGCAGACAAGAAAGGATGACGCATGTCAGTCACACCCGACGAACCCGGCGAGCAGCCGGAGATCGGCTACGAACAGGCCCGGTCCGAGCTGATGGACGTGGTGGCCCGGCTGGAGTCGGGCGAGGCCGACCTCGCCGACGCCATGAAGCTGTGGGACCGCGGCATGTACCTGGCCTCGGTCTGCCAGCGCTGGCTGGACGGGGCGAAGGCCCGCATCGAGGCGGCGCGCCCGGACGAGGCCTGAGCCGACCCGTCGCCGTCAGTCGACGGCCAAGGCGATGGCCGCCCAGTGGCAGATGGCCGCCACGACGGTGCAGGCGTGGAACAGCTCGTGGAACCCGAACCAGGCCGGCGACGGATTGGGGCGCTTGCGCGCATAGATGACCGCGCCGACGCTGTAGAAGACGCCGCCGACAAGGATCAGGATCGGCGTGGCGGGCCCGCCGCTCATCCACATGGCGGGCAGCCACC
>WRGV01000307.1 GCA_009787035.1 Propionibacteriaceae bacterium
CCAGGAATGCGATGATCACCACGGCACCCCCGTCACGATGTAGAGGGCGGCCGTCACCGCCAGGCAGGTGATGCCCAGGGCGATCATCCTCACCGCCGACTCGGGCCCCTGGGCCTGCTTCGCGCGTTCGCTGATGCCCCACAACGACACGCTCGCCCCCCGTTCTTGCGCCGCTCGTCAGCCTAGCGAGGACCCCAAGCCGGGTCGGCGTCCGCTGCGGAAATCCACGTGGGGCCTCCCAGCCACCTGCGCTAGACTGGCGGGACGTCCACAAGGCGACGATGGGGCCATCACCCCGGAGCTGCCGGAAGAACGGCGCTCGCGCCTACTAGAACCGGCGGTGGACACCAACGAAGCGGGGCCGCCGCGCACGCAGGCAGCCCAAGAGGGGTGGTACCGCGGGGCCGCGGGCGACAATCGTCCACGGAGCTCGTCCCTTCATCGATGAAGGACGAGGGACCACATGACCGCATCTGACAAGCAGCAACACTCGTATGCCGCCGTGCCGGCGCAGCTCGACCTGCCCACGCTCGACCGGGGCGTGCTGGCGCTGTGGGACGAACGCGACATCTTCACCAAGTCGTGGCAGGCCACCGCAGACGGCCCGCACTGGAACTTCTACGAGGGCCCGCCCACCGCCAACGGCACGCCCGGCACGCACCACATCGAGGCCCGCGCGTTCAAGGACATCTTCCCGCGCTTCAAGACGATGCAGGGCTACCGCGTCGACCGGCGCGGCGGCTGGGACTGCCACGGCCTGCCCGTCGAGCTCGCCGTCGAGGCCGAGCTGGGCTTCGACCACAAGAGCGAGATCGAGCAGTACGGCGTCGAGGCGTTCAACGCGAAGTGCCGCGAATCGGTGTCCCGCTACGTCGGCGAGTTCGCCGAGCTGACGCACCGCATGGGCTACTGGGTCAATCTGGACGAGGCGTACTGGACGCTCAAGCCCGAGTACATCGACTCCGAGTGGTGGGCGCTGCAGCAGATCTTCAGCAAGGGCCTGCTGGTCGAGGAATACCGCGTCACCCCCTTCTGCCCGCACGACGAAACGACCTTGTCAGACCACGAGGTCAGCCAGGGATACGAGACGATCACCGATCCGTCGGTGTTCATCCGGATGCCGCTGACGTCGGGCCCGTGGCAGGCGCGCAGCGCTGCTCGTCTGGACGACCACGCCCTGGACGCTGATCAGCAACACGGCCGTCGCGGTCAACCCGGACGTGCCGTACGTGCTCGCCAGCGACGGCTCCGAGCAGCTCGTGCTCGCCGAGCCGCGCCTGAGCATGCTCGGCGAGGGTTGGACGGTGCTCGACCGCTGCTCGGGCGCCGACATGGAGCGCTGGCACTACCGCCGCCCGTACGACATGGTCAGCTTCGACGGCGCCGATGCGAACTACGTCGTGCTCGCGGGCTACGTCACCACCGACGAGGGCACGGGCCTGGTGCACGAGGCGCCGGCCTTCGGCGCCGACGACATGGCGTCGTGCCGCGAGTACGGCCTGCCGACCGTCAACCCGGTGCGCCGCGACGGCACGTTCGAGCCGGAGCTTCCCCTTGTCGGGGGCCTGTTCTTCCGCGACGCCAACGAGCCGATCATCGCCGACCTGCGCGAGCGAGGCCTGCTGCACACGCTGATGCCGTACGAGCACGCGTACCCGTTCTGCTGGCGCTGCCACTCGCCGCTGATCTACTACGCGGTGCCCAGCTGGTACATCCGAACGACCGCGCGCAAGGACGACCTGCTCGCGGCCAACCAGGCCACGAACTGGTACCCGGAGACGGTCAAGTGGGGCCGCTACGGCGACTGGCTGCGCAACAATATCGACTGGGCGCTGTCGCGCAGCCGCTACTGGGGCACGCCGCTGCCGGTCTGGCGCAACGAGCTGGATCCGTCCAAGCTCGTCTGCGTGGGCTCGCGCGCCGAACTGGCCCAGCTGTCTGGACGCCCCGAGGTGGCCACGATGGATCCGCACCGTCCGTTCGTCGACGACGTGACGTTCGAGCTGCCGGGCGTCGAGGGCACGTACCGGCGCGTGCCCGAGGTCATCGATGCGTGGTTCGACTCGGGCTCGATGCCGTTCGCGCAGTGGGGCTATCCGTGGGTGGAGGGCTCTGACAAGGCCTTCCACGACCACTTCCCCGCCGACTACATCTGCGAGGCCGCCGACCAGACGCGCGGCTGGTTCTACACGCTGATGGTCAACTCGACGCTGCTGTTCGGGCAGAACTCGTACCGCAACGTCGTCTGCCTGGGGCACATCCTGGCCGAAGACGGCCGCAAGATGAGCAAGCACCTGAACAACATCCTGCTTCCTATCCCTCTTCTGGACGAGCACGGTGCAGATGCTGTGCGCTGGTTCATGATGTGCGCGGGCTCGCCGTGGGCTGCTCGCCGCGTGAGCACCGGCACGCTGCAGGAGGTCGTCCGCAAGGTGCTGCTGACGTACTGGAACACCGTGAGCTTCCAGGCGCTGTACGCCCGCGCGAACGGCTGGACGCCCACCGGCACGCCGGTGCCCATCGAGCAGCGCGGCGTGCTCGACCGCTGGNTGGCCTCGGCCACACAGCGCCTGATCAAGGGCGTCACCGAGCGGTTGGAGGACTTCGACACCCAGCACGCCGGCTCGCTGCTCGCCGCGTTCATCGACGACCTGTCCAACTGGTACGTGCGCCGCTCGCGGCGGCGTTTCTGGGAGGGCGACCCGGCCGCGCTGTGGACGCTGCACGAGACGCTCGACGCGCTCACGCGCCTGATGGCCCCGATCACGCCGTTCATCACCGAGCGCGTGTGGCAGGACCTGTTCGTCGCCAGCGGCACCGCGGGCACCGAATCGGTGCACATGGCCAGCTGGCCGACCGCGGACGAATCGCTGCTGGACGACGGGCTGGAGGCCGCGATGGTCGTCGTCCGCAAGCTCGTCGAGCTGGGACGCTCGGCGCGGGCCGACGCGAAGGTCAAGACGCGACAGCCGCTGTCGCGCGCGCTCATCTCGGCCGCGAGCAACGCCCAGCTGACCGACGAGCTGCGCGAGCAGATCTGCCAGGAGCTGAATGTCGGCGAGGTGGGCTCGTTCGCCCAGTCCGGCGACATCGTGGACCACGTGGCCAAGGCCAACTTCCGCGCGCTGGGCAAGCGCTTCGGACAGCAGACGCCCATCGTCGCCAAGGCCGTCGCATCGGCCGACGCGGGCGCGCTTGCGGCGGCGCTGCACGGACCGGCCGGGG
>WRGV01000308.1 GCA_009787035.1 Propionibacteriaceae bacterium
CTGCCACAGCGGCGCGCACACCGTGGTGTCGGTGACTTTCGCCCAGCACTGCGGCAGCTCGTGCACCAGGCGGGTGACCTGGCTGATCAGCTGCTCGCCCTCGAAGGGGGTGCACCGGTTCGCGGCGGCGACCTCTTCGACCACGTCTTCGAAGTATCGGCGGCCGCCCAGTTTCTCGGCCTGGAGCTCGTCCTGGGTGCGTTGTTCCGGGGTTGGTTCGGGCAGGTGTGCGGGCCATTCGTAGCGGTGCAGCAGGTCGGCCAGCTGGCCGGCTGCCACGGCTTCCAGTTTGTCGATCAGGATGCGCGTGCTGGCGTAGGCGAGCAGGGCCTGGTGGGCGCCTGCCCGCTGCCGCTGCAGCTCCGCTGACTCGAACATATAAGCGATACTACCATGACCAATACACTATCACAAGCAGTGATGTCCACCATGTGGACACCGGTGGACTGCTCCGCATCGTCCCGCCACCGGCTCGGTGAGGGCCCGGAGTGGGACAACGGTCCAGCCAGATGCCGAAAACGGGCCGAAAGGGGGCCTCTGAGCACATCTGACCCCGCGAACGTCCCGGAGAAGAGCGCCCATCGTCGCTGCGCCTGCGGCACCGAGATCATCCGCACGGAACATATGTGTATTCGTCCGCCGACGGCCGAAAACATGGATGGTTGGGGGTCTTGTGTCGCTTCCGGCGGTCCCGTAGTTTCGTGAGTACGAGCTGCTCGGATTCCGCCGAACAGCCGACCCCCCGAGGGTCTCCCCGAGAGGAGAATCACATGCGCAAGTCACGAATTGCCACATTGGCGGTCGCCGCCGCGGCGGCGACGATGGCGGTGACGGTGGTCACCGCCCCCACGGCGTCAGCGGCCATGGCGCCACCCCGGAGCCCAGTTGACGTGTGTCGCATGGACAGAAACCTGTTCTGCGTGTGGTGGGACATCAACTTTGGCGGCTCAAGCCTTTCTGCTTCCGTCAACTCAAGTTTCACCGGATGGGGCTACTACACAGATCTGCGCCAGTTTGGCTGGAACGATGCAATATCGTCCGTGTCCAACAATACGAACTATGGGCTTACGCTCTTCCAGGACATCAACATGGGCGGCATGACCCTGACGATCCAGGGGCCGATGCAGCTTGCTGACCTCACGAGGCAGGTCAATGGCGGAACGACGTGGAACGATCTGGCCAGCAGCATCAAGGTCTATAACAAGCCGTGGTGACAGAGGCTCGGCCTGGTGGCCACGCGCGTCACATGCGTGGAACATAGGCGCAGTAGTCCGCCGACGGCCGAAAACATGGATGGTTGGGGGTCTTGTGTCGCCTCCGGCGGTCCCGTAGTTTCGTGAGCACGAGCTGCTCGGATTCCGCCGGACAGCCGACCCCCCGAGGGTCTCCCCGAGAGGAGAAGCACATGCGTAAGTCACGAATTGCCACGTTGGCGGTCGCCGCTGCGGCGGCGACGATGGCGGTGACGGTGGTCACCGCCCCGACGGCGGCCGCGGCCTACCCGCCGCAGGTTGTCACCTGCGCTCGGCAGGGTGCCCTGTTCTGCGGATACTGGGATATCAACTTCGGTGGCGCCCGCCTCGCGCCCTCTGTTGATGCCCGCATCTACGGAGTGCGCTATTTCCACGATCTGCGCGAGTACGGCTGGAATGACAAGATGTCGTCGGTGTACAACAACACGTACCAGCCCATGACGCTCTACCAGGACATCTACGAGCGCGGCCCTTCCTGGACCATCTATGGGACGATGTGGGTCGCCGATTTCACCCAGACCCGCGTGGCCACGCAGACGGTGACGTGGAACGACCAGGCCAGCAGCATCAAGGTCTATAACAACGTGGCCTGATTCGCATCAGGCCTGACAAAAAGGAGAATCATATGCGCAAGTCACGAGTTGCGAAACTGGCGGTCGCCGCTGCGGCTGCCACGATGGCGGTGACGGTGATCACCGCTCCGCCGGCCGACGCGGCCGACCCCGGGCCGGTTGTCTCGTGCCGCAACTACGGCGGAAACACCTGCGTCTGGTGGGACATCAACTTCATGGGGCCAGCGATGTTCTACTCCGCCCTGCCCGGGTTCCGGAACTGGGACTACAGCACGTCCAACCTCGTGCCGGTGACGGTGAATGGGATGAGCTGGAACGACAAGATGTCGTCCGCATTCAACAACACCTACATGGCCGAGTGGTTTTACCAGGACATCTACTTCGGAGGCCTGTCGTTCTTCATCAGCGGTCCCGGGTGGAGGGCCGACTTCACGAAGTTGCCCATGGGTTCCACGACCTGGAACGATCAGGTCAGCAGCTTCATCGTCTGGAATGATCCGTACTGATGGATGTCCGGGGTTTCCGGCGGGCGCTCCGTCCACCAGTGGCGCTGGCCGCCGCGGTCACGCTGACGGTGCTGTTGACGGCCTGCACGTCTGACGACCAGGGCGCCACGCCCGACACCACCCCGGTGGCGGTGTCGGGTACGGCGCTGCTGGACTGGAGCCAGGCGACGATCACGTTCCCGATCGACCGGTACGGCATGACGCTGCACGAGGGTCAGCTGGCCGAGGCGGCGGGCAGCATCGAGTACGCCCGGTGCGTCAGCACGGCGGCCGACGCCGAGACCGCGGCGGTTACGGAGGCGGCGCGGTACCTCAAGACGGCGCCCGCCGCCAACCACTGGCTGTACGGCAGCTGGGACGCCACCTACATCGCGAAGTACGGCCACCACGGCATCGACGACATGCCGCTGCGGTGGGCGAAGGCCGATCCGGACGTCGCGCAGAAGTGCCAGACGCAGGTGCAGGACGCCGGCCTGATGCCGCTGCTCAGCACCAACGGCAGCGACCCGGGCAGTCAGATCCTCATGGCGGGCATGGGCGACGCCTACGAGCGGACGACGTCCGACCCCACGTTCAAGCGGCTGCTGGGCCAGTGGCGCGACTGCGTCGCGAAGGCCGGGTACGTCATCGAGACCGGTTTCAACACCTCGGCTGCGAAGATCGACCCGTCCTGGACGGAGGAGCAGGTGACGAAGGCCTTCCTGACCGAGGCCACCTGCGCCGACGACATGAGCTACACCCAGCAGGTCGCCAACATCACCGCCGGCTACCAGATGGCCTACATCGGCCAACACGAGGCCGAGTTGTCCCACACCCGCCAGGTCGCCACGCAGCGCCTGGCCGCGGCGACGAAGATCCTGCAGGGCGTCGGCCTGCAGTGATGCGCACAG
>WRGV01000309.1 GCA_009787035.1 Propionibacteriaceae bacterium
TGCCAGCGCCGCGTCTAGTTGTGGTACGGGCGGCGTTGGTCTGCGCCTCGTGGGCGTCCAGCCCACGTCGGCTTGGCCGCCTTGCCAGCGCCGCGTCTAGCTGTGGTACGGGCGGCGTTGGTCTGCGCCTCGTGGGCAATTGTCACTGATCAATTCCGATCGGCAGATGCGTTGGCCCTGATTGGGCCGGTGTAGGGTAGCCCGGGGGGTGAGCAGATGCAGGCAATCTACCGTTCCGAACCGGATGGACGACTCAGCGAGACTGACGAGATCGTTGACGGATCATGGATCAGTCTGATCGATCCCACCCCCGGCGAATCCGCCGCGGTCGCCAAGCAGTGCGGCATCGACCCCGATGATCTGCGCGCCGCGTTGGATGTCGAGGAGCGATCGCGTGTCACCTCCGAAGAGGGCTACGTGCTCGTGCTGGTCGATGTGCCGACGCAGGAACCGCGGGCCGGACGCCAGTGGTACGTGACCATCCCGCTCGGCATTGTGATCACTGATCATGTGATCATCACCGTGTGCCTGGAGCATGTGCCGCTGATCGGCGAGTTCGAGACGGGGCGCATCCGCGACTGGCGCACGTTCATGAAGACGCGGTTCACGCTGCAGCTGCTGCTGCGCAACGCGCGGGCGTACCTGTCGGCGCTGCGCGTGATCGACAAGATGATCGATCGCCAGGAGGCCCGGCTGCGCCGCTCGGCCAGCAACGCCGAGCTGATCGAGATGCTCGAACTGGAGAAGTCGCTGGTCTACCTGAACACCTCGCTGATCAGCAACCAGCGCGTGCTCGACCGGCTGGTGCGCACGTCTGCGCTGAAGAAGTACCCCGAGGACGAAGACCTGCTGGAAGACACGATCATCGAGAACGAGCAGGCCATGGAGATGGCGGGCATCTACTCGGGCATCCTGTCGGGCATGATGGACGCCTACGCCTCGGTGATCGCCAACAACCAGAACGCGATCATGAAGACGTTGGCGCTCGTCACGATCGTCATGGCCATCCCGAACCTGGTGTTCAGCGCGTACGGCATGAACGTCGCGGGCGAGGGCATGCCGCTGGCCGCGTCGCGCTGGGGCTTCATGATCGTGATCGTCTCCGCCGTGCTCGTGGCCGTGATCGCCGGCCTGGCGCTCACCCGGTCGCGGCTGTTCGACTGGAGCTCGCCGCTGGACCGCCGGTCCCGGCGCCGCCTACCCGACTGAGGACGGCTCGGCGGTCCGCCGGTGTTGGCCGCGGAGTGCGCAGCGTGGGCACGCGGCACGCCGGTTCGCGCATCCATGGCGAGACAGATGACGGACGGTCCATGCATGGTGTTTGCTTAGCATGTGCCTTTCTATGACGGATGTATGACAATGATCAAGTATCTACAAGGGAAGACGCCTTTGTGCGTGGTGATAAACAAGGAAAGCGCTGTTCGCGCAGAGCGAATTTAACTTTGCGTGCAATCTCTTGTCCGTGACCTCTGGCTTTGCTAGCCTCTTTTCCAGCGGTCGAAATGGGGCCGGGCCCGGTCCCTGAAGACTGTTGTTCTGCAGAGTCTGATATTGACTTGCAGAAGCGAAGGTATGTACCTAAACCTGCCCCGTTCCCCCGAGCACAACTAGATACATTGTTCGTGACTCGGCTCCTCTCCGAGTGGGTTCCCTCTGATGGTCAGAGAAGTGGGCCCGTCGGAGAGTTGCGAATAAGAGCTTGAGACAAATCCAAAACCCAATCAATCAATGTAAGGAAAAGATCATGACCCCTCTCAAGCACATCGCCCGTGCCGCTGCCATCGTTGGCGTCGCCGGCGCTGCCCTCGTCGGGGCGACGAGCTCCGCGAACGCCGCGTACTACACGCTCAGCGGTGAGACCAACAACGGTGGGCACGTGGTGACCTACAGCACCTACCGCCAGCACTCCTACGGGTCGATCGCGCTGTCGGTCTGGGACGGTGTGACCAACGGCGCCAGGTACGCCATGGTCAGCCAGAACGGGAACCAGCTCAGCTGGAGCAACTACATGTACACCGGCTCCAAGGGCTGGTCGAACGTCCTCACCGGCAGGTACGCGATGCGGGCGCAGCAGAGCTCGTGCTCAACGTTGCAGAGGCTCGTCACGGGCTGTGACCGCTGGTGGGGCGGCGGCCTGACCATCTGAGTCTGGTCGGGTTATCTGGCTGAGTTGTAGCCAGACCCAGTCGGTTCCGCAACACGGCTGTGTGCGGGGCTCGGTGAAAACCGAGCCCCGCACACCCTGCTTTTTCATCCTTCATCCAGAGTTTCCAATCCCGTTCGGAGGCATTATGCGTATTTCACGACTGGCCCCAGCTATCGTCGTCGCGGTCGTCCTAGTGGCGACATCCGCGTGTAGTAGCAAGGGCAACAACTCTTCCGATTCTGCCAATGCTGCAGTCAGCTGGACGCAGATCAACCAGGAATACCAGAAGGAGGTGGCGTCCTTCCCGTACCAGCTGCCTCCGGGCGTCTCCTTTCCCAAGAACGTGACCACGTCGAACGACGCCCAGCAGTCGCTGTACCAGTTGGGCTGGGGGCAGATGCAGGCGTATCTATACGCCGAGTGTGCCCAGCAGAAGGTCGCCCTCGACAACCAGACGAGCGATCCGGCGAAGGCGTCGGCCGCCCTGGCGGCGATCGAGAAGATCGATCAGTCGCCGGTGTACGTGAAGCACTTCGACGATCCCGACGGGGTCTGGCAGGGCATCATCGCCAAGGCGAAGCTGGGCGACTACACCGAGCTCAGCCAGCAGTTCCAGAGCAACTGCAGCGGCGCCTGGTTCGAAGGGAAGCAGAGTTGAGCGGGCGGCGCCGCCTTGCCTGCGGCCTGTTCGCCTTCGCCTTCACCGGTGCGGCCTGCACAGGGTGTGGCGCGAGCCAAGATTCATTCCCGGTATCGCAGCCGTCGTCCGTGGCGACTGTCCAGGTGGCCAAGCGGGACCTGAAGCCGACGATGTCGATGGACGCGCAGGTGGTCGCCTCGCCGACGTTCGCGGTCTTGGCGCCCGCGGCGGGTGCCGTCGCCTACGTGGTCGCGACCGGCGACACGGTCAAGGCCGGGCAACAGATCGGCACGGTCGGGACGACGTCCGTCGTCTCGCCCGCTGACGGCGTCGTGGCGGGGCTGTTGGCCGATGCGGGCCAGACGGCGCCCGGAGGCCTGCCGCTCGCGGCGATCCGGTTCACGGGCTTCGCACTGCAGGGCACACCCACCG
>WRGV01000310.1 GCA_009787035.1 Propionibacteriaceae bacterium
GCACCAATCCATGCTCGTGCGCACGCGCGTGGCCTCGGNNCTGTCGCCGTGGCTGGCAGCCTGCCAGGTCGGCGACGTGCACACGGTGGCGGTCTCGCACGGCGAGGGCCGCTTCGTGGCGAGCCCGCAGCGGTACGCGGCGCTGGCGGCGGCGGGGCAGGTGTGTGCGCAGTACGTGGACGACCACGATCGTCCGACCCTGTGCGAACCGTGGAATCCCAACGGCTCACTGGGGGCCGTCGAGGCCCTGTGTTCCCCGGACGGACGCGTGCTCGGCAAGATGGGCCACACGGAGCGGTCGGGCCCGGCGCTCTACCGCAACGTCGCCCCCGGAGCCTGCCAACCCCTCTTCGAATCGGGCGTCGCGTACTATCGCTGAGCGGTGCACAGCGTGCCCATTGGCTGATGTTGCGCCAGCATGGCACAATGGTCCGTGCAGCGATGCGCCGAGGTGCCCTCTCAACGCCGAAGCCACGCACACCCGGAGCTTGAAGGCCGTGCCCACGCGGCGGACGGGTTCCATCCGTATGTACCGGGGCACATCCCCGGGCTTTCCTTGAGGAGACTCCACAAACGTGGCCACCAAGATTCGCCTGAAGAGACTTGGCAAGATTCGCACCCCGCACTACCGCGTCGTCGTGATGGATTCGCACACGAAGCGCGACGGTCGTCCGATCGAAGAGATCGGTCAGTACCATCCCAAGACCAACCCGTCGATCATCAAGATCGATTCCGAGCGCGTGCGCTACTGGCTGGGTGTCGGCGCGCAGCCGACCGAGGCCGTCGTCGCGCTGCTGAAGCGCACCGGTGATTGGCAGGCCGTCACGGGCGACACGAGCCCGTCGGGCNTCGACGAGGNGCCGAGCCGTCCGGACAAGCAGGCGCTGTTCGACGCCGCGCTGGCCGAGGCCGACAACGAGCCGAGCTCCGAGGCCATCTCGCGCGCCAGCCGTCGCGGCCGCAAGGCCACCGAGGCGTCCGATGCGATCGCCGAGGCCCTGGAGGCCAAGCCGGAGGCTGCCGACGAGCCCACGCCCGAGGAAGCGGCATAACCATGCTGACCGAGGCGCTGGAGCATCTGGTGCAGGGCATCGTGGGGAATCCCGGCGATGTCCGGGTGCGCAGCCGTCAGATGCGCGCGGGACGCATGCTTGAGGTCCGCGTCAACCCGGAGGACATCGGCAAGGTCATCGGACGCCAGGGGCGCACCGCGACTGCGCTGCGCACCGTGATGGGCGCGCTGGCCGGGCGCGAGCAGGTCCGTGTCGACTTCGTCGACATCGACCGGCACACGTCCCGCGGGCGCCGCTGAGCACCACGAAGGCATGTCCGATCTGATCGATGTGGTCGTCGGCCGGGTGGTGCGGGCCCATGGGGTGCGCGCCGAAGTCATCGTCGAATCCCGGACGGACGAGCCGGAACGCCGTTTCGCCGTCGGGTCGCGGGTTCGACTCGTCCCCGGGCGGGGCGGATCCGGACGCACGCTGACCGTCGCGTCCGTCCGCCCGCATCAGGGCCGGCTGCTGGTCGGCTTCGCCGAGCTGACGACGCGTACCGAAGCCGAAGGGCTGGCCGGGGCGCTGCTGGAGGCGCGCGTGGCCGCCGATGAGCGACCCGAGGATCCGCAGGAGTTCTACGACCGCCAGCTGGTCGGCCTGTCCGTGCTGCGCGCGGATGGCGCTGTTGGCGGACGCATCGTCGAGGTACAACACCCGGGCGTGCAGGATCTGCTGGTCGTCGAGGTCGCCCCGGGCGAACGCAGGCTGGTGCCGTTCGTGCAGGCGCTGGTGCCCGATGTCGATCTGGACGCCGGCACGGTGACGCTGGCCGATGTCGCGGGGCTGCTTGAGGAGGCCTGACTATGCGCCTGGAGGTCATCTCCATCTTCCCCGATTACTTCGGTGTGTTGCAGCTGTCGCTGATCGGCAAGGCCTTGGCCGACGGCCTGATCAGCCTGGACGTGCACGACCTGCGCGACTACACCCACGACCGGCACCGCACCACCGATGACACGCCCTACGGGGGCGGCGCGGGCATGGTCATGAAGCCCGAGCCGTGGGGCGAGGCGCTGGACGACGTGTTGGCCGCCGCCGATCCGAGTGCGCCGCCGATGCTGATCATGCCGACGCCTTCGGGGCGCCCGTTCACGCAGGCGGTGGCCGATCGCTTGGCCACGGCGCCGCACCTGGTGTTCGCGTGCGGACGGTACGAGGGCATCGACGCCCGCGTGGCGCAGTGGGCGGCGACGCGCATGCCGGTGCTGGAGCTGAGCCTGGGCGACTATGTGGTCAACGGCGGCGAGGTCGCCGCGCTGGCGATGATCGAGGCGATCGTCCGGCTGGTGCCCGGAGTGCTCGGCAACCCGGTGTCGCTGGTCGAGGAGTCGTACGCCGCATCGTCGGACGGGCTGCTCGAATACCCCGTGTACACCAAGCCGCCCACATGGCGTGGGATGGACGTGCCCCCGGTGTTGCTGTCGGGTCATCACGGGCAGGTGGCCGCCTGGCGGCGGGCGCAATCCGAGGCGATCACGGCGCGGCGCCGCCCGGATCTGCTGGATCATCCGGACGCCCCGGGTTTGCCCTGACCAGATCCGACATGGCAGAATAGCTAGCCGCTGCGCGTCTCGGGACGGCTCCTGCCACAGGGGGTCAGCTGGTCTCGGCATAGCGGCGATTTTCAGATACGAACCACGAAGTGACCTGTGGCACTGGCGAGGAATTGACGATGAATCCATTGGTGGCAGCGGTCGCGCAGAGCAGTCTCAAGACTGACATTCCCGACTTCCGTCCCGGCGACTCGGTGCGCGTGCACGTGCGTGTCGTCGAGGGCAACCGTTCGCGTGTCCAGGTGTTCGCCGGCGCGGTCATCTCGCGCACCGGACACGGCATCAGCGAGGCGTTCACCGTCCGCAAGGTCAGCTTCGGCACGGGCGTCGAGAGGACGTTCCCGCTGCATTCGCCGATCATCGACAAGATCGAGGTCGAGCGCCGCGGCGATGTGCGCCGTGCCAAGCTCTACTACCTGCGCGGTCTGCGCGGCAAGGCTGCCAAGATCAAGGAGAAGCGCGACAACGCGTGATCCCCGGCCGCCACGGGAGGCCACGGGCCAACTCGTGACGGATCAATGATTGTTCGAGTGTCTATGCCCCGGTTTACCTCGGGGTGACATCTCGGCACAGTACAATCGGGGACGAGCCGTTAGC
>WRGV01000311.1 GCA_009787035.1 Propionibacteriaceae bacterium
GACGCCGACGGGGCGACTCGCCTGAACTGCACGAAGAAGGCCTCCTATGCCTGACCTGAGCGACTTCGCGACGGCGTTGGAGGCTGTGCTCAACCGCCGGACGCCCGCAGCGGATCTGGCCGTCATCGCGGCACAGCATCCACAGCTGCGCAGCCTGGTCGCCAAGCACCCGCACGCATACCCGGAGCTGCTCGACTGGCTGGACGGCCTGGACGATCCGCAACTGACAAGGGATGTCGCCGAGCGTCGCGCCGCCGACGCGACCCTGGCACCGCTGCCCGGCATCCCCGTGTCCCCACACCCGGCCGACATGCCGCAGCTGCTCACCAACGCCACCGG
This sequence comes from Propionibacteriaceae bacterium, assembly GCA_009787035.1. Taxonomy (GTDB): domain Bacteria; phylum Actinomycetota; class Actinomycetes; order Propionibacteriales; family Propionibacteriaceae; genus WRGV01. The sequence goes on from WRGV01000311.1 coordinate 340, forward strand.
ACGCCCGTTGTCCCATCGCTTCGCGCGGGCCTGGATCACCGCGCTCGCGGTCATCATCGTGGTCGGCATCGTCAGCGGCGGGGCCTACGCCCTGTCGCAGCACACGACGTCCACCACCTCGGCCGTGATGAACTCGAGCAGCGCAAGCCCCAGCGTGCCCGTGCAGACATCCGTCCCGCCCGTGACCCCGCCGCCGGTCGCCACCAACCCGTGGACGCAGGTGCTCGGCGGCACCACGCTCGACCGCTTCCTCGCCACGGCCGTGCTGCCGGACGGCGACATCGTCGCGGCGGGCCTGTTCGAGTCGACCGACGGCACCCTCACGCAGCACGTGGCGCAGAGCCCCGGCAGCGGCGTGGCCCTGTTCGCCCCCGATGGCACGCTGCAATGGATGACCACCGTCGGCGACGACAACCCCGCGTCCGGCCTGAACGCCGTCGCGATCACGCCCGACGGCCACATCGTCGCGGTCGGTTCGAGACAGCTCGTCGCGCTGAACGACGCGGGCACCATCCTGTGGACGACGTCGCTGGACAACGCGCAGGACAATCCCGCCACCGGCGAGCACCTTGCCATCGCCGCCGACGGCAGCATCATCGTCGCGGGACAGACGGTCAACACCGTCGGGCCCCTGCCGGCCGCCATCGACACCAACAACGGCAACGCGTTCGTCGCCGCCTACGACGCCGACGGCACGCTGCGCTGGGGGACGATCCTGGGCGGGCACGGCGGCTCGCAGGCCGAGGGCGTGGTCGTCGCGCCCGACGGCAGCATCTACGCGGCCGTCCACACCATGTCGACCGACGGCAACCTGCCGACGCAGCAGCCCGACAGCATCGTCTTGGCGCACCTGTCCACGACCGGTTCCCTGCTCAGCGCGACTTCCATCGGCAGCACCGGAACCTTCAACTGCGCCGACCTCGCGATGAGCCCGGACGGTTCGCTGCTGCTGGCGGGCGACACGTCCGCCAGCACCGGCACGATCACCACGCGACACCCGGGCAACAGCGACGCCGTGGTGGTCAAGCTGACCACCGCCGGCGCGGTCCTGTGGTCGGCCGCCGTGGGCGGCAGCAAGTACGACGAATTCACCACCCTCGCGGTCGCCTCCGACGGCAGCATCGATGCGGTGGGCAACACGACATCCGCGGACGGCGACGCGCCCATGGTGGGCGAGTCGAGCAACGGCACGACCGACGTGTTGGTGGCGCAGATCAGTGCGAGCGGCGATCTGACCTGGGCACATGCCTACGGTGGCAGCCAGAGCGAGTTTGCCTTCGGCGTCGCCACCACCGCGGACGACGGCGTCGTGGTGGTCGGATCGACGGAATCCACCGACGGCGACCTGCCCCCGTCCAGCCTCGCCGGCACGGACAACGCGCTCATCATGCTGCTCACCGTGTCCGGCGCCGCCTCCCTGCGGTGAGTCGTGCACGTCCGATCGTTGCGTGAAGCAGAAAATACCTGGCGGCGATGCGTCGTCCGTCCGGTAAAATCTGGGCTGTGACCACCTCCTCCATGTCCCAGGCGCAGACCAACGCACTCGGGCACCTGCTGCGTCTGACGCCCGTGATCGGCGACCTCGGCGCCGCCTTCCGCGACGCCGGGCACCAGCTGTTCCTGGTCGGCGGCACGGTGCGCGACGCGCTGCTCGACCGGCTGGGCGAAGACCTGGACTTCACCACGTCCGCCCGTCCGGACGACACCGAGCGCCTGCTGCGCGCGTTCACCCCCGCGGTGTGGGACGTGGGCCGCGCGTTCGGCACCATCGGGGCCAGCAAGCGCATCGGGCGCGACGAGTTCAAGATCGAGATCACGACCTTCCGCGCGGACACGTACCGCAGCGACTCCCGCAAGCCCGAGGTGGCGTACGGCGACACGCTCGAGGGCGACCTGCTGCGGCGCGATTTCACGGTCAACGCCATGGCCATCGACGTGGCGCGTCCGGCCGGCGAGGTGCCGCTGCTCGTCGATCCGTACCACGGCCTGGACGACCTGGCCGACCACCTGCTGCGCACGCCCGGCTCCCCCGAGCTGAGCTTCAGCGACGACCCGCTGCGCATGATGCGTGCGGCCCGATTCGTCGCGCAGCTGAATTTCGAGGTCGCACCGCAGGTGCGCCAGGCGATGACCGACATGGCCGAGCGCATCACGATCATCTCCGCCGAGCGGGTGCGCGACGAACTGTCCAAGCTGCTGCTGTGCGACGACCCGACGCCCGGGCTGGCGCTGCTGGTGTCGACCGGCCTGGCGGCGTACGTGCTGCCCGAGCTGCCCGCGCTGCGCCTGGAACGCGACGAATACAACCACCACAAGGACATCTACGAGCACTCGCTGACGGTGCTCGAACAGGCGATCGCGCTGGAGCACTCCCGCGGCCACGCCCCCGACCTGACGCTGCGGCTGGCGGCGCTGCTGCACGACATCGGCAAGCCGGCGACCAAGCGCATCGAGCCCGGCGGCAAGGTCAGCTTCCACCACCACGACGTCGTCGGCGCCAAGCTGGCCCGCAAGCGGTTGCGCGCGCTGAAGTATCCGAACGAGGTGGTGGACGACGTCGCGCTGCTCGTCGACCAGCACCTGCGCTTCCACGGCTACGGCGCCGACACGGCCTGGACGGACTCGGCCGTGCGCCGCTACGTCCGCGACGCGGGCGATCAGCTGGAGCGGCTGCACATCCTGACGCGCTCGGACTGCACCACCCGCAACGCCCGCAAGGCCGAATCGCTGCGCCGGGCCTACGACGAGCTGGAGTTCCGCATCGACGAGCTGGCCAAGCAGGAGGAGCTCGACTCGATGCGCCCCGACCTGGACGGCACGCAGATCATGGCCATCCTGGGCATCGGCCCCGGCCCCATCGTGGG
>WRGV01000312.1 GCA_009787035.1 Propionibacteriaceae bacterium
AAGGCGACTGGCCGCTGGCCGACACGTCCGACGCCCGCGACGGGCTGGCCGCGCTGCGCCGGTCGGCCGAGGCCGATGAGACCGCCGAGCAGATCCGCGCCGACCACGCCCGGCTGTACGGCGACGCCGCCCGCGCGCTGGTGGCGCCGTACGAGTCGGTGCACCGCAGCATTGAGCGGCTGGTGTTTGACGAAGCCACGTTGCAGGTGCGCGCCGCGTACGCCCAGCTGGGGCTGGCGGCGCCGCGCCTCAACCGGGAACCGGACGACCACATCGGGCTGGAGTTCGACTTCCTCGCGCAGGCGTTCCTGCTGGCCGCCGACAGGCTGGCCCAGGATCATCCCGGGGATGCGCAGCCGGTCCTGGACGCGGCGGCGTCCTTCCTGCGCGACCACCTGGAACAGTGGGCGCCTGCGATGCTCACGCAGGTGGTGGCCAAGGCGGGGACGCAGTTCATGGCCGGGGTCGCGCTGCTGTCGCGCGGAGCCCTGGCGTCCGCTGTGAGCGCGGTGAAGTAGTGTTCGCTGCGAGCGCAGGCAGGCGTTCGCTGTGAGCGCACTGCACTAATCCGGCGTCCACTGGCACTGAATGCCATATTCCGGCGTCGCACCACCACAGGCACGCACCGCGCGACTACGATCGGACGGCGGTGAGGATAAAGGCCCCGGTGGGCGGGGTCGGCGGAGGGTTTCATGCCAGACGGAGCAGTCATCGACGAGGCGGCCATGCCGACACAGGGGAGCATCCTGGGCAAAGGCATCAGCAGACGGACGTTTCTGAAGTGGTCGGCGGCGGTCGGCGGTGCGACGGCGCTGGTGTCGCTCGGCACCCGTCCGTTCGCCGCACAGGCAACCGCGGCCGGTGATACGGCGCCGGCGTCCACGTTCGTGTGGTCGGCGTGCACGGTCAACTGCGGCTCGCGGTGCCCGGTGCGCCTGGAGGTGCAAGATGGCACGATCGTGCGCGTGCTGCCCGACAACACCGGCAGCGACGAGCTCGGCAACCAGCAGGTGCGCGCGTGCGTGCGCGGCCGTTCGATCCGGCACCGCATCTACAACCCCGACCGGATCAAGCAGCCCATGAAGCGCAAGGCCGGCACCAAGCGCGGCGACGAGCAGTGGGAGACGATCTCGTGGGACCAGGCCCTGGACGAGATCGCCGACAAGATGAAGCAGATCAAGCAGCAGTATGGCAACGAGGCCTTCTACATCAACTACGGCACGGGCACGCTGGGCTCGTACATGGCCCGTTCGTGGCCGCCGGATACGACGCCGTTCGCGCGCCTGATGAACACCTGGGGCGGGTATCTCGANCACTATTCCGACTATTCGACCACCGAGATCACGGCGGCGTACCCGTACTTCTACGGCGGCTGGGAAGACAACAATTCGCTGGACGACGTCGCCAATTCCAAGCTGCAGGTCATGTTCGGCGACAACCCGCTGGAGACCCGCATGTCGGGTGGCGGGCAGCTGTTCGTGTCGCAGTACGTCAAGGAGCATTACGGCGTCAAGACGATCGTGATCGACCCGCGCTATTCCGAGACGGCCACCGTGCTGGGCGACGAGTGGGTGCCGATCCGTCCGGGCACCGATGCGGCGCTGGTCGCGGGCATGATCTATGTCATGCTGCAGGAAAACCTGCACGACCAGGCATTCCTCGACAAGTATTGCGTCGGGTTTGACGAGGCGACGCTGCCCAAGGGCGCGCCGGCGAATGCGTCCTACCGCAGCTATGTCATGGGCTTGGGGCCGGACGGCGTGGCCAAGACGCCGGAATGGGCGGCCGATATCACGGGCCTGCCGGCGCAGCGGATCACCCAGCTGGCGCGCGAGATCGCCACCGCCAAGCCGTGCATGATCATGCAGGGCTGGGGCCCACAGCGCCACGCCAACGGCGAGGAATCCTCGCGGGCCGTGTTCACGCTGGCCTGCGTCACCGGGAATATCGGTATTCACGGCGGCGGCAACGGTGCCCGCGAGGGGGCGCAGTCGCTGGCCATCGTCAATCCGTTCTATGCGTGGGACGACAAGCTGGTGAATCCGTCCACCAAGATCATTTCGGTGTTCAGCTGGCTGGATGCGATCGACCACGGCGCGGAGATGGATACGTTCAACGCGGGTGTCGGCACCAAGCCGGCCCCGGGCGTGCGCGGCATGCAGGTGCCGCTCGACAAAGACGGCAATCCGACCAACACGAAGCTGGACGTGCCGATCAAGATGGTGTGGCAGTACAGCGGCAATTCGCTGGTCAACCAGACCGGCGACAACAACGAGTCGGTGAAGATCCTGCAAGACGACACCAAGTGCGAGCTGATCGTCGTGTGCGACATCCAGTACACGGTGTCGGCCCGCTATGCCGACTACATCCTGCCCGGCACGTCGGCGGCCGAGGAATCCGATATCCACGGCGGCGAGAATGGCGGGCCCATGGCTTACGGGATCGTCTCATCGCAGGCCATCCAGCCGCTGTACCAGTGCCGCAGCATCTACGACATCTGCACCGGCCTGGCCCAGCGCCTGGGCACCGAGCAGGCATTCACGCAGGGCAAGACGCACGACCAATGGCTGCAGGAGGCCGTCGAGGCCAGCTGCGCGGCCGATCCGCAGCTGCCCAGCTTCGATGACTGGAAGCAGATGGGCGTGTATCGCCGCAATGTCGGCCCCGTCGTCGCGATGGCCGATTTCCGGGCTGATCCGGTGGCCAATCCGCTGCCCACCCCGTCCGGGAAGATCGAGATCTATTCCCAGCAGCTGGCGCAGATGGCTCAGGCCTGGCAGTTCGGCGTGTTCCGCGATCAACTGCCCGGTGACAAGCTGTATCCGCTGCCCGAATACGTGGAGACGTGGGAGGGTCCGATTGAGGCGCGCACGTCGGACAAGTATCCGCTGCAGGTGATCGGGCATCACTTCAAGGGACGCACGCATTCCACCTACGGCAATGTCGATTGGCTGCAGGAGGCACACCACCAGACGGTGTGGATCAACACTCTGGATGCCCAGCAGCGCGGCATCGCCAACGGCGACCAGGTGTTCGTGTACAACGACCGCGGCACGCTGAGGCTGGAGGCGAAGGTGACCCCGCGGATCATGCCGGGGGTCATTTCGGTGCCGCAGGGCGCCTGGTACAAGCCACAGCCTGCGTCGGCGGTGCGCCCGCCGGCGCAAGCGAACCAGAGCGAGCCGGTGGATACGGCGGG
>WRGV01000313.1 GCA_009787035.1 Propionibacteriaceae bacterium
TCGCGATGGAGTGGAGGGACGTGGCTGCAGACGCCGGCCACGTCCCTCCGCCTGCGCGATCTCGGCTGCCGGCCGGCACCCGTGGGCTGCGACAACCGACCGCTGGGCGGGGGCACTAGAATGAGACCCGTACAGCAGCTACTGCTGACGTGCCCGGGGTCGGTGAAAGCCCGAACCGGCGGTGAAAGCCCGCGACCCGCTGAACGATTGTGGCGGTTGAACCGGTGGAATTCCGGTGCCGACGGTGATGGAAACGTCGCGTTTCCTGACAGTCCGGATGGGAGGAGCACGTCCATGGCGGGCGATCGACATCGTGCCGCGCCATGGTTCCCCGGGTCGTCGCGGTCTCGGGAGGGTTTGATGGCACGACAGATGCACCAGGCACCGGTGAGCCGGCTGGGGCACGTCGTGGCCCCGTTGGTTGTCGTCGTCGCCGTGCTGGTCATCTGGCAGCTGGTTGCCGCGGCCGACGTCTGGCCGTCCACGATGCTGCCCGCCCCGACCGAGGTGGCCCAGCGCCTTGGACACGACTGGACCGCGAGCAACCTGCCCCTGCGCACCTGGATCCCCCTCGGCGAGGCGCTCGTCGGCTGCGTGGTGGCGGCCGTGATCGCCCTGCCGCTCGGCTATCTGCTGGCCCGCTGGCCCCTGGCCGAGGCGGCAGCATCTCCGCTCATCGCCGCATCCCAGGCCGTGCCGGCCGTCGCGATCGCGCCGCTGCTGGTCGTGTGGGTGGGCTACGGGACGATCCCGGTGGTGCTGCTGTGTGCGCTGATGGTGTTCTTCCCGATGGCGCTGGCTACGGTGCTGGGCCTGCGCCAGATCGACCACGAGCTGCTGTGGGCCGCAGCCCTGGACGGCGCACACGGCTGGTCGCTGCTGTGGCATCTGGAGTGGCCGCTGGCCCGCAAGCCCATTCTCATGGGCCTGCGCACCGGCTTCACGCTGTCGATCACCGGCGCCGTGGTGGGGGAGTTCGTGATGGGCGGCCGCGGCCTCGGCATGGTCGTGTCGGTCGAATCCTCCGGCAGCGACACCACCGGCCTGTTCGCCACGATCATCGTGCTGTGCCTGCTCGCCGTCGCGATCTATCTGATCATCTGGGCGGTCGAGGTGCTCACCGACCCGCTGCGTCCCGCCAACCCGAAGGAGATTCCCGCATCATGAGACGTCCGCTGGCCCCGTCCCGCCTGCTGGCCGCACTGTTCGCCGTCCTCGCGCTGCTCGTCACGTGCGCCTGCAGCCCGGTCGGCGCCCACGCGTCCGGCAGCGCCACGCCGGCCCCGGGGACGATCACGGTGGGCCTGACCTACCAGCCCGACATCCAGTTCGCGCCGTTCTACGTCGCCGACTCGCAGGGGTGGTTCGCGCAGGCCGGATTGCACGTCACGCTGCGCCACCACGGCTCGTCCGAGACGCTGTTCGGCGCGTTCCAAGCCGGGACGGAGCAGGTGGTCTTCGCGGGCGGGGACGAGATGATGCAGGCCCGCGCGCAGGGCGTCGACATCACCGACTTCGCCACCATCTACCAGACCTACCCGGTCGTGCTGATCGTGCCCGCGTCCTCGTCCATCCACACGCTGGCCGACCTGCGCGGCCGCAGCATCGGCATCCCAGGCCCGTACGGCGAGAACTGGTTCGCGCTGCAGGTCATGCTCGCCTCGGCGAATCTGACGCAGGCGGACGTCCACATCGTCAACATCGGCTACACGCAGCAGGCCGCGCTGACCGCCAAGCGGGTGGACGCCGTCGTGGGCTTCTCGAACAACGATGTCATCAACTTCCAGCAGGCCGGCTTCCCGGTGCGCCAGCTCACGACGCCCACGCCGATGCCGCTGATCGGCTCCGGCCTGGGTGCCTCGCCGACGCTCCTCGGGGCACACCCCGCGCAGCTGACGACGTTCCTGTCGGTCGTGCGCCGCGGGGTGCAGTACTGCATCGACCATCCGCAGGATGCGGTGCGGCTGTCCGCACGGTACGTCCCCGGGCTGAGCGATTCGGCCCAGCGGACCCGGGCGCTGGCCACGCTGACGGCGACGATCCCGCTGTACGGCACCGGCGACCAGATCGGCCGGCAGGATGCCGCCTTGTGGGCACAGATGTCCCAGTTCATGCAGCAACAGGGCCTGCTCGCCACGCCCGTCCCGGCGGCGCAGGCGTTTACGAGCGCCATCGCCGGTAGCCACCAAGCCTGAGGCCAACGTCGAGACAGACGACAGAATTACGGACGTCCACGCGAAATGACAACAGATCATGGCAAAATAACCCCCATGGAACGCATCGATCAGCACATCCTCGCGCTGCTGGCACGGGAGGGACGGATGTCGTACACCGACATCGGTCGCGAGACCGGCCTGTCCACGTCGGCCGCGCAGCAGCGCGTGCGCCGGCTGGAGCAGCGGGGCGCCGTCGTCGGCTACCACGCCGAGATCGACCCGGTCGCCCTGGGATGCACGCTGACCGCGTTCATCTCGATCCACCCCATCAACCCGGCCTCCGAAGAGGACACGCCGCGCGTGCTCGCGACGTTCCCCGAGGTGGTCAGCCTGTTCACGGTCGCCGGCGACGCCAGCTACCTGTGCATGGTGCAGGTCGGTTCGACAACGGAGCTGGACGGCCTGCTCACCCGCATGCGCAACCAGGCCAACGTCACCACCGTCACCACCGTGGTGCTCACGACGATCTTCCGCGACCGGCCCTTGGTCGAGTTGCCGGACGCGATCGGCTGACGGGTGGCACGCGGCACGAGACGGCAGAAGAAGCCGAACACCCACCCGCTGGCGGNGTGGCCCCGGATCATCCTGGGCGCCGTGGCCGGGCTGGTCGCCGGGCTCGGCTTCGCCCCGTTCGGCTGGTGGCCCGCCACGCTGGTCGGGCTGGTCGGTTTCTTCTGGCTGGCCGGACGCGGCGCACCCCGCCAGGCCGCGGGCACCGGCTACGCGTTCGGGCTGGGCCTGTTCGGCCTGACGATCTCGTGGGTGTGGGTGCTCGGCTGGTGGATCGTCGCCGCGTTCGTCCTGTTCATGTCCCTGTGGATGCTCGTGGTTGGCCTGGGCGTCAACCTGGTGGCGCGGCTGCCGTGGTGGCCGCTGTGGGCGGCCTGCATATGGACGGGGTTCGAGTTCGCCAGCTCCCGCGTGCCGTTCGGCGGCTTCGGCTGGGTGCGCCTGGCGTTCACCACGCCCGACCAGCCGCT
>WRGV01000314.1 GCA_009787035.1 Propionibacteriaceae bacterium
GGCGCCGGGCCCGGATCGCGTCGAGCGCACCCGGGGCCACGCACATGCCGATGCCGCGTTTCTTGTAGAGGATGCCCTCATCGGCGAGCTTGCCGACGGCCTTGACCGCCGTCGTCGGGTTGACGGAGTAGAGCTTGGCGATCTGGTTGGTCGAGACGATCAGGTCGTCGGTGCGGTAGACGCCGGTCAGGATGTCGTTCTCGACGATCTCCATGAGCTGCACGAAGATCGGCTGGCCCTCGTCCATCGGTTGCACCTCCCCGGTTCATTGGTTAATGAGTTGACTCACTAACCATAGAACCTGGGCGCGGCGGTGTCAAGAGGCCGAAGCCATCGGCGAGCGCCCCCACGTGGGACAACGCCACAGCCAGACGACGAAATCGCGACATTCCGCGCGTCTGAGCGCATCTGGCTGCCCCGTTGTCCCATTCCGGCGCCGCCCCTGTCCGCCCAACCGGACCACCACCGACATGCGCGATGACCGCCGCATCACCGCGACAGCGATGCCACCGGCACACACCAACACGGAATCATCGCGGCAGCCACAGCCCTTCAGTGCCCGCCATCACCTCGGGACCCACGGGCGTGCCGGTGCGGATGACCCTCAACACGCCCACATGTGGGACAACCACCCAGCCAGACGACGAAATGGCGACATTCCGCGTGCCTGAGCGCGTCTGGCTGCCCCGTTGTCCCATTCCGGCGCCGCCCCTGTCCGCCCAACCGGACCACCACCGACATGCGCGATGACCGCCGCATCACCGCGACAGCAGCAACGCCCCAACGCCCGCCATCAGCTCGGGGTCCACGGGCGCACCCGCGCGCATGACCCTCAACACGCCCACACGTGGGACAACCACCCAGCCAGATGCCGAACCGACGACATTCCGCGCGCCTGAGCGCGTCTGGCTGCCCCGTTGTCCCACAAAGCTCGCCATCGGCACGGAATCACCGCGGCAGCGACAGCCCCTCGACGCCATCCACCAGCTCGACATCCAGCGGCGTGCCCGCGCGGATGACCGTCAGCGTGCCGTCGGTCTCGATGATGGCGTAGGCCACCTGCGAGCGCTGCGTGATGCCCGCCCGGCGCAGGCGCGTCCACAGCTCTTCGGAACGGAACCGCGCCGCCGCCAGCATCGCCTCATCGACGACACCGTCGGTCATCACGACCTTCGCCGTGACCGGATGCAGGCCAAACCGCAGCTGCAGCCGGTACGTGATGCCCTGCAACGCCAGCAGTTCCAGGATCGCAAGCAGCCCCGTCGCCATCGAAGGCCCTGCGCCCAGCATGCACCGGGCGGCCACGGCGCCGACCACGATCAGGAACGCGGCGTTCGCGCTGGACAGGCGCGCCCCCAGCCGCTGCCCGAACATCCCCAACAGCACCGTGAACGCCGTATACAGCACCGCGACGGCCACGATGGTCGATATCGCATCCCATCCCGAGATGCCCAGCTGAACTCTCGCTGAATCAATCACGGCGTCCACCCTGTCACAGGATGCGGCGGGTGCACCAATGGTCAGGCGTCGATCCAAGCGTGGCGGGCATCGGCGAGCAGGCGGACGGCCTGGCCGAGGTACTCGTCCGGGACGTCATCGGCCTGCAGATCGGTGCGCGCCACCCGGACGGCGCCCACCTGGATGGCCAGCTGCGACAGCGCATCGTCCGAACCTGTCAGCGCCACGACGGCCAGCGTGCCGGCGCGGGCGTTCGCCACAAGCGTATCAGCGACCTCTGCCGACAACGTGGGCGCAGCCACGACCAGCGGCACCGAGGCGGCCGCGGCCCGGCGCAACACGCCCAGCAGTTCGCGCGTCGTCTCGACGCCGTCGCGGCAGACCAGCACGCGCGGGTGCGTCAGCAGCGCCCGACCGCGGGCCAGCGTCGCAAATCCGTCGCTGGCCAGGCGCAGGTTCAGCGGTGCAGCCGCTTGCTCGATAGCCGCGAGCGCGCGTTCGTCCGGAACCTCGTCCGTGCGCAGCAAATGCGCCGAGGCCGCCAACTGCTCGTCGGTGATGTAGTCGGGCGCCGGGATGCCGTCCTCGGGGGCGCCCGCGGGGCGTTCGCGCTGCAGGCGCAGCCGGGAACGCCGGTCGGCCAGCGCCGCGATGAGCAGGATCACCACCCCGACCACCAGGATGATGACCACGCCCCGCACGGTCTCGGACACGTCAGCCGCCGAGCTCCACGCTGCGCCGGGCGCAGGCCTGCATGGCTTCGGTGAACGCCGTCCGGACGCCGTGGGCCTCCAGCTGCGCCAGCGCCGCCGCGGTCGTGCCGCCCGGCGAGGTCACCTGGTTGCGCAGCACCGCCGGATGGCTGGCGTCCTGGGCCAGCATCTGCGCCGAGCCGAGCAGGGTCTGTGTGGTCAGGCGGGTGGCGATGTCGCGGGTCAGGCCGAGTTGGACACCCGCGTCCACCATCGCCTCGGCGACCAGGAAGACGTACGCCGGGCCGCTGCCCGACACCGCGGTGACCGCATCGAAGTACCGCTCGTCGAGCACGACGCTCTGGCCCACCGCATCGGCGACGGCGCAGGCGATGTCCAGGTGCGCCTGGCCGACGTGGCGGCCCGGCGCGACCGCCGTCATGCCCGCGCCGACCCGCGCCGGCGTGTTCGGCATCAGGCGGACGACCGGGGTCGTGGGCTCGACCGCGCCCTCCAGCGCCGCCAGCGTGACGCCGGCCGCGATGCTGATCACGAGCGTGTCCGGGCGCAGCGACTTCGCCAAATCGGTCAGCACCGGAAGGATGATATTGGGCTTGACGGCCAGCAACACGACATCGGCCTCGAACGCCGCATCGGCGTTGGAGGCGGCTGTCGCCACGCCGTAGCGGGCTTGCAGCGCCTCCAGCCGCACTGGGTTCGGATCGGCGATGCGCACGTGGTGCGGCTCCACCCCCGCCCCCAACAGTCCAGCCAGCAGCGCCTCGCCCATCGTGCCTGAGCCGATCAGCGCGATGGCCCCCTCAATATCCTTGGCATCCATGGCACCAAGCCTAGCCACAACGCTGCCGCGCTCCCGTCGCGACGGACACCCGGGCATGCGATCAGCTATGGCCCCTGCGCGCTCCCGCTGCGCGCGGAGAAACATCACGCAGACCGCACAGCCCCGCCTCGGACCACCAGTTTGGGACAACGGCGGGGCCAGACGCGCAAAAACGACATTCCCGGGCCG
>WRGV01000315.1 GCA_009787035.1 Propionibacteriaceae bacterium
CACCATGTAGTCCTGCACCGCGCCGGCGAGCACGCAGCCGACGATGATCCAGATGATGCCGGGCAAGTAGCCCATCTGCATGGCCAGCACCGGGCCGACCAGCGGGCCGGCACCCGCGATCGCGGCGAAGTGGTGGCCGAAGAGGACGCGGCGGTCGGTCGGCATGAAATCGCGGCCGTTGTCGTAGACCTCGGCGGGCGTCGCGCGGGTGTTCTTGGGCTGGATCACGTGATATTCGACCAACCGCGCGTAGAACCGGAACGCGATGATGTAGGTGCCGACGGCCGCGATCACGAAGTACGCGCCGTTGACGTTCTCGCCGCGCACGAACGCGATCACCGCCCAGGCGCAGGCCGTGATCAAGCCGATGACCGCGAAGATGATCTTCTTGCTTATCGGCATCGTGCGCTTGTCGACCACCCACACGGGCGGCTGGTCGGGATCGGTGCGGATCTGCTCCACACCGGGGATGGCGGTCATGGCGATTCCTCTCTGTACCGACGCCGCCCTATCGGGCGACGAATAGGCAGAATGTAGCGATATCCACGATGCGATCCTTGGTATCTCACTATTCAAGATCCGCTCAACTTCGCCCTCAGGGCCCCATGGACGAGAATGGAAGACGCCTGCCCGACGCCGCCCACAAGGGAAAGAGTCCCAATATGCCCGCTGACTACGCAACACTGCTCCATTTGGACGCGCAGGGCCCGGACGAGCTGCAGGTGCCCGACTTCGCAAGCCTGGACGACGACACCTTCGCAGACGCCATCCGCGCGGGCATGGACGCCTGCCGGGACGAACTCGCCGCGATCGCCTCGTCCTCGCAGGCGCCGACCGCCGATCTGCTGCGCGCCTGGGAGCACGCGGCGCGCCTGCTGACGCGCGCCGAGCTCGCCTTCTCGACCGCCAAGTCGGCCGACACCAACCCTCGGCGCGACCAGATCATGCAGGAGCTGTCGCCCCAGCTGTCCCGGCTGACCAGTTCCATCTGGCTGAACGAGACGCTGTATGCGCGCTTCACAAGCCTGGACGAGCGCGCCCAGGCCGACGAGGTGGCACTGGACGACCAGGACGCCTGGCTGTTGAGCGAGACCCTGCGACTCTTCCGCCGCCACGGCGTCGCCCTGCCTGCGTCCGACCGCGAGACGCTGCGCGAGATCGACGAGCGGCTGGCCACGCTGGGCGCCCGGTTCGATGCGCTGATCACCGCGGGACGCGCGGCGTCGGCCGTCCACATCGCCGACCCGGCGGGCCTGGTCGGGTTGAGCGATGATCAGATCGCCGCCGCCAAGGCGGCCGCGGAACGGTTCGGATGGACCGGCTACGCGCTCGAACTGGTCAACACCACCGGCCAGCCGCTGCTCGACCACCTGGACAACCGCGACACCCGCCAGCTGCTGTTCGAGGCCTCGGTCGGGCGCGGACGCACCAGCGAGACCGACCTGCGCCCGCTGATCATCGAGACCGCCCAGCTGCGCGCCCGCAAGGCCGCACTGCTCGGCTTCGAGCACTACGCCGCGTACGCCGCCGACAACGGCTGCGCCAAGACAACTCCCGCGATCATGCACCTGCTGACCCGCGTCGCACAGGCCGCCGACCGCAACGCCCGCCGCGAGGCCGACGTCCTGGAGGCCCGCTTCGTCGAGCTCGTGCCCGACGAGATCTTCCAGGCCTGGGACTGGCAGTGGACGGCCGCGCACCCGCGTCCGTCCGACAGCGCCGACGCCCTGCCGGACGAGGCGACGCTGTCNCANTACCTGCCGTTCGAGCAGGTGCTGGAGCACGGCGTCTTCGCCGCCGCGACCGCACTGTACGGCATCACGTTCGCCCGACGCGACGACGTGGTCGGCTACACGCCCGACTGCCGTTTCTACGAGGTGCACGACACCGACGGCTCCCTGATGGCCGGGGTCATGTTCGACCCGTACGCCCGCACCACCAAGGGCGGCGGCGCCTGGATGACGTCGCTGGTCGTCCAGAATCACCTGTTCGGCGAGCTGCCCGTGGTCACCAACAACTGCAACCTGCCGCGCCCGGTGCCCGGCGCCCCCACGCTGATGACGTGGGACGAGGTCACGACGCTGTTCCACGAGTTCGGCCACGACCTGCACGGCATGCTGTCGGACGTGCGCTACCCCAGCGTCGCCGGCACGAACACGCCGCGGGACTTTGTGGAGTATCCGTCCCAGGTCAACGAGATCTGGGCCTGGGAACCCGCGCTGATCAGCCAGTACGCCCGCCACTGGCAAACCGGCGAGCCGATGCCGACCGCATGGGTCGAGGCGCTGGCGGCGTCCCGGCACGTCGGCGAGGGCTACGCCGCGTGCGAGATCTACCAGGCCATGCTGCTCGACCAGGCCTGGCACCAGACGCCGCTGGACGATCTGCCGACCGACCCGGCCGAGGTGGACGCGTTCGAGGAGGCCGCGCTGCAGCGCTACGGCGTCTGGTTCCCGCTGGTGCCGCCGCGGTATCGCTCGTGCTACTTCACCCACATCTGGAGCCACGGATACGCCGCTGGCTACTACGGATACCTGTGGAGCGAGGTCATGGACGCCGACACCGCCGCCTGGTTCGCCGAGCACGGCGGCCTGTCGCGCCAGTCGGGTGAGATCTTCCGTCGTCAGTTGCTCGCCGTCGGCGGGTCGCGCGACGTCATGGCCGCCTACCGCGATTTCCGCGGCGCCGACCCCGATCCGGTGCACCTGCTGCGCCGCCGCGGCCTCGAAACGGCGTGACGCCGGCGCCGCGGCAGCCGCGCGCAGAACCTTCACCCAATCTGTGGATTTTCTGATGGATTGACGGTGTCATCACCTAGAGTTGGTGCAAACAGAATGTGATGCGGACAGCATCACTGCCGACCCCTCCCTTCTGTTCTTGGCCCGCACCCTCGAAAGGACCACCATCATGCGTCGCGCATTGCCCCTCATCGCCACCTTCACCCTCGTCGTCGGCCTCAGCGCATTCACCGCGCCCGCCGCATTCGCCGATGAGCCGACCCCACCGGCCGACTCCCCCGCCGTCACCGTCGCGACCACCGCGGACGACGACGCCGTCCCCGTCACCGACGACACCGCCGACGCGACCGACACCACCGACGCGACCGACACCACCACCGACACCGGTGGCACGACGACGACCGACACGACCACGCAGGCGTCCATGCAC
>WRGV01000316.1 GCA_009787035.1 Propionibacteriaceae bacterium
GCCTGGGCCCCGCCGGGCAGGTGGACGACGCCCGCGTCCACGTCCAGGTACACGGGCGAGTCGCCCACGAGCGTGGTCTGTATGCCCTGCGAGGCCGCCACGGTGAACACCTGCGGGCCGCCGGAGGCCGGGATCAGCACGGCCCTGCCCGACGTCGATGCCGCGAACACCGTGCCATCCACCCCGACTGCGACGTCCGCGGCCGTGGCGGGCGGCAGCGTGCTCGCGCCCAGGTTCGCCTGCGCGGGCGCGGAGGCGGCCACGTCCGCCAGGGCGGGGATGGTCCCCGGCGCGTAGCGGGCGACCCGCAGCTGGCCCGTTGTTGGGTTCAGCACGGCGATCGCGCCGGCGGCCATGGCCACGTGGGCATCGGGGGAGACGGCGACCTGTCCGGGCACGTCGTTTGCCACGGCGACCGGGTCGACCGGGATCAACAGGCCGTTCGAGATGTCGCGGGCCACCACCGAACTGCCGTCTTGGAAAATGTCGAGATCGTCGCCGATCTTGGCCCCCGGGGTGAGATACGCGTCCAGGGTTGCGGCCGTGAGATTCACGCGCCCATACACGTCGTCGGCATTGTTGGTCACCCAGATGCCGGAATCATTCAGCTCTACGTGATCAACAGCATAGCCACGGGACACGATTGCGAAACCCACAAGCACTGCCAAGGCGACCGCGAAAACACCGGCCCCCACCAGGTGTTGTCGCCGTGTCTTCTTCACGCGATCCCACGTCCTTCACCAGCAGATCCAACTCGATAGATTCTCGCGCGCGTGCGCATGTGCCGCAATGGGTAGTACTCCCCATTGCGTGTGATGAGTGCCATTGATTCAATGGGGTGACGCCGCCAGACCAGCGGCTCATCCCCGTGTATGAGAAAGCTGTGCGCATGCCCGTCACCGCGGAGCAGGCTCGTTGGTTCGAGCACAATTTCAACCAGATGTCCGCCAATGTCGCACAGGCGATCCGAGGCAAAGACGAGGTCATCGCGCTCGCGCTGACATGCCTGCTTTGTGGGGGACATCTGCTGGTCGAGGACAATCCCGGCACCGGCAAGACCGTGCTTGCCAAAGCCATCGCCAACACCGTCGAAGGCACGCATTCTCGCATCCAATTCACACCCGATCTGCTGCCGAGCGATCTGACCGGCGTGAGCATCTACGACCAGCGCACGCAGGAATTCGAGTTCCATCAGGGGCCGGTGTTCGCCACGATCGTGCTGGCCGACGAGGTCAACCGGGCCTCGCCCAAGACGCAGGCCGCGCTGCTGGAGGTCATGGAAGAGAACACCGTGACCGTCGATGGCGTCAAGCACGAGGTGGGGCATCCGTTCATGGTGGTGGCCACGCAGAACCCGATCGAGCTGGCCGGAACGTACCGGCTGCCGGAGGCGCAGCTCGACCGCTTCCTGATGAAGGTGGCCATCGGGTATCCCGATCATGACGTCGCCGTTGAGCTGCTGGCCCAGGCCGGCACCCGCGACCGCGCCGCCGCCGTCGCGCCCGTGATCTCGGCGCAGGCCGTCGAGCAGATGGCGCAGTTCGCCAACGAGACGTACGTCGATCCGTCCATCCTGTCGTACGTCAGCCAGCTGGCCACCGCATCGCGGTCGCATCCGCACGTGCGGCTGGGCCTGTCGATGCGTGGCAGTCTCAGCTTCATCCGGGCGGCCAAGACCTGGGCGGTGGCGCACGGGCGCGCGTACGTGCTGCCCGACGACATCAAGCAACTGGCCGTGCCCATCATGGGGCACCGGCTCATCCTGTCGGCCGAGGCGCAGTTCGACGGTGCGACCGTGTATGACGTGGTGCGCAACCTGCTGGCGGACGTGGCGGTGCCGCAGCTGAGGGCGCCGCGTCATGCCTGAGGGCTCCCGCGGACGAGGCGCCGGCACGCCGTCCCCGGTCGTTCGCCGGCTGGCGGCGGTGGCCGACTGCGTCACCCCGCTGGGGTGGACGGTGCTCGCGCTCGGCGTGGTCGGCTGGGCCGTGGCGCACTGGCTGGGGTGGCGGGAGTTCGCCCCGCTGGCGACGGTCTGCCTGCTGCTGGTGGTGCTGTGCGCCCTGTTCACCATCGGACGGATGCCGCTGCGCGTCGGCGTGGAGGTCACCCCGCAGCGGGTCGGCGTCGGGACGGCGGCCATGGCCCGCTATGAGCTGACGAACGTGTCCCGGCGGCCGGTGTCGTCGATGGGGGTCGAGCTGCCGGTGGGCCTGGCCGCGGCCCGCGCCACGACGCCGCTGCTGCGGGCAGGAGCGACGTTCGACGACTGCGTGGTCATCCCCACCGCCCGGCGTGGCGTCGTGCCCGTGGGGCCGCTGCGCACCCAGCGCGGCGATCCGTTCGGCCTGATCCGGCGGCAGGTCGTGTGGACCGACCGCATGGAGTTGCTGATCCATCCCGCGATCGTGGGCATCGACGGCGTGGGCACCGGGCTGCTGCGCGACCTGGAGGGGCAGAGCACGCAGGACGCGTCGGTGGCGGACATGTCGTTCTACGCGCTGCGCGAGTATGTGCCCGGTGACGACCAGCGTCACATCGACCAGAAGAGCACCGCCCGGATGTCCGCGATGGCGGGCAAGCCGACGTTCTACGTCCGGCAGTTCCTGGACACCCGTCGCCAGCATGTGCTCGTGGTGGTCGACGTCGATCCGACCGCCTACGACACCGACGCCGAGTTCGAGATCGCGCTGTCGTGCGGCGCCTCGGTGACCGCCCGGGCCGCGCAGCAGGACATGGACACGTCGGTGATCTGTGGCCGTCTTCGGGTGGTCAAGCCCGCCCAGTATGGCGCGCTGGACACCTACTGCCGGGCCGCCGCCGCGCCGGTCGCGCTGCCGGAGGCGATGGGGCTGCGGGACGAGGGCCTGGCGGACGCCTCGCTGGCCGTGGTGGTCACCGGCCGTCACACATCGTTCGAGCGCCTGCAGCGGTGCCGGGCACTGCTGCCCGGGCGGGTGGGCATGCTGGTGGTGCGGGTGAGCGCCGGCGCCCGGATTGCGCGGCGCCAGATCGGCGGGGTCGTCGAAGTCACCGTCGGGTCGCTGGCCGACCTGCCCCGCGTGCTGCGCGAGGAGGGTTCGGCGTGAAGGCCATCGATCCGACGACACCCGTCGTCGACGTGCCGGCGACCCGGGTGGGGCGCCACCGGTTGG
>WRGV01000317.1 GCA_009787035.1 Propionibacteriaceae bacterium
CGGTGCGGTTCCTGATCGACCAGATCATGGCCCGCCCGCCGAAGACGCTGACGCTCGTGCCCACTGGCCCGCTGACCAACATCGCGCTGGCCGTCCGCGAAGAGCCCCGCATCGTCGAGCGCGTCAAGCAGGTATCGCTGATGGGCGGCGCGTTCGGGCGCGGCAACCGCAGCCCGGTGGCCGAGTTCAACGTGTTGGCCGATCCGGAGGCCGCCGCGATCGTCTTCGAAGCCGGCTGGCCGATCATGCAGGCCGGCCTGGATGTCACGCACTGTGTGCGCGCCACGCCCGACGTTCTCGACCGCTTCCGGGGGCTCGACTCCGATCTGGGGCGGTTCGTCGTGGCGGCGCTGACGTCGTACGGCGAGGCCTACCGGCGCGCCCAGGGCTTCGCCGATCCGCCGGTGCACGACCCGGTGGCCGTCGCTGCGGTCGCCGACCCGTCGCTGATGACATTCCAGGACGCGTTCGTCGCCGTTGAGCTGAACGGCACCTGGACGTACGGCCAGACGGTCACCGACTTTCGCGGCCAGCTGGGCCACGCGCCCAACACCCGCGTGATCACCGCCTGTCGCACCGACGCTTTCTGGGCCCAGGTGCTCGACGCGGTGGCCCGTCTGGGTGCCGGGATACGCACGAGCTAGAACGTCACGCCACAGCTCAGGGCGACGTTGGCGAACGGTGTGGTCTCGCCGGTGCGCACGACCAGCGAGCACTGGGGCAGCAGGGCCTTGATCTGATCGTGCGGGGCCCAGGCGGGGATGAGCCCGCGCTGGCTGAGCCAATCCTGGACGACGGTGCCGCGCGCCTCGTTGGCGGCCGCGCAGCTTTCGACCGCGAGCTCGGCCAGCACGGCGTCGAGCACCTGCGTGAACCGCGGGATGCCCGCCACCAGCGCGAGATCGACGATCGGCACCGTGGGGGTCGCGTACGGCAGCGGCATGCCGGCATCGGTGACCATGACCCACTGCAGGTGGCCCAGCCGGGCCAGTCCGGCCGACAGGGGCGCGTTCAGAATGCCGTTCCGCTTCATGTCAGTCGCCTCCCGGCAGCGTGTCGTCCGCGTCGGGATAGGACGGCTGCGCGCCGGCCGAGCGCACGGTGAACGCGGCGACACGGGTGGCGTAGCGGGCCGCGGCCAGCAGGTCGTCCCCCCGCACGAGCGCGCGGCCGAGCGCCCCGACGAACGCGTCGCCGGCGCCGGTCGTGTCCACTGCGTGCACGGGCAGAGCGGGCACGTGCTCCAGCACGGGCACGCCGCCGGGGCCCCGCATGCCGACGATCGCGCCGTCCGAGCCGCAGGTCAGCACGACGGAAGGGACGCGCGCGTCCAGCAATCCGCGCACGGTCGCCCGTTCGGCCCGCGCGCCGCTCACCCACTCGGGCCGCGCACCGGTGGCCGGGCCGGCCAGCAGCGCCAGCGCCGTGACGCCCTCGTGCTCGTTGACCACCAGCGGATTGGCCCGGCGCACCACATCCGGGTCGTGGACGGGCCGGCCAGCAGCGCCAGCGCCGTGACGCCCTCGTGCTCGTTGACCACCAGCGGATTGGCCCGGCGCACCACATCCGGGTCGAGCCCGATTGCCGGGGCGAGGTTGACGATGAGCCGTCCGGCGGTGAGCATGGACGCCGCTTCGACGCCGTCGCGCGGGATCTCGCCCTGCACGATGACCGTGTCGGCCGCTGCCAGCAGGTCGGCACACGCCGACACCGCCCGCGCCGACACCGTCGCATTGGCGCCGGGCACCACCACGATCGAGTTGTCGGCATCCCCGGCGACGGTGATGACGGCGATGCCGGTGGACGTGCGCGCGGTGGCGACCCGGGTCAGATCGACGCCGGCCTCACGCAGGCCGCGCAGCGCGATTTCGGCGTACTCGTCGTGTCCGACCGCGCCCACCATGGCCACGTTCGCGCCCAGCCGGGCGGCCGCGACGGCCTGGTTGGCGCCCTTGCCGCCGGGGGAGATGGCGAACGAATCGCCGATCACGGTCTCGCCCGGCACGGGGCGCCGGCCAACGCGGACCACGAGGTCCACGTTGACCGACCCCACGACAACGATCAGTGGTTCACTAGCCATTTCACAGATTCTAGCTGCTTGCGGCCGCGCTGGGGTTCGCCGCCGAACTGTTGGACGCGATGAATGCGTCCACATTGTCCTTGGTGATGGTCTGCACCGGCATCGACTGCGTCTCTTGCACGGTCTGTCCCTTGAGAATCTGCCCGACCGTCACGACGGCCTGCTTGCCGAGCAGCACGGGCTGCTGGGCGACGTCGGCGGCGATCGTCCCGGCCTTCACGTCGGCCAGCCCCTGGTCGGAGCCGTCGAACCCGATGACCTTGACCGATGTGCCGGCCTTCGATCCGAGCGCGGCCACGGCGCCGAGCGCCATCTCGTCGTTTTGCGCGTAGATGGCGACGACGTCCGGATGCGCCTGCATCAGGTTGGTCGTCACGTTGAGGCCGTCGGTCTCGTCGAAGTTGGCCGTCTGCGAGGCGACGATCTTGATGCCCGGGTACTTCGCGATCTCGTCGGTGAAGCCCTGGCCGCGGTCGCGGGTGGACGACGCGCCGGGCGTCCCTTCGAGCACGAGGATGTTGCCCGTGCTGTTGATTGCCCGTGCCAGCGCGTCGGCGGCCTGCTTGCCGCCGGTCACGTTGTCGGAGGCGATGAACGAGTTGACGGTGACGCCGGTGATGTTGCGGTCGACGGCCACGACCGGGATCTTGGCGGCCAGGGCCGGCTGGATCGCCGCCTGCGCCGCGTCGGAGTCGACCGGGTTGATGATGATCGCCTTGGTCTTGCTCGCCACGGCGGTCTGGATCTGGTTGGCCTGCGTCGTCGCGTCGTTGTTGGCGTTCTGGACGGTCAGCGTCAGGCCCTCGGCCCTGGCCTCGGCCTGCGCACCCTGCTGGATCGAGACGAAGAACGGGTTGTCCAGCGTGGACAGCAGCAGGGTGATCGTCCCGCTGCCGTTGGTCGTGGCGCCCGGGGTTGTCGAGGTGTTGTTGGTGCAGCCCGCGGTGAATGCGAGCACCGAGGTGGCCGCGAGCGCGGCCGCCGCCCACTTGATGGATGACTTCATTGGTGTGCCTTTCTCATAGAGGTGACGGGGATCTGATGCCTCAGTGGCTGAGGCCCTTGTGACGGAT
>WRGV01000318.1 GCA_009787035.1 Propionibacteriaceae bacterium
GCCACGGTCGCGTTCACGGTCGACACCGTCAAGCCGGCCACGCCGTCGGTCACCAGCCCGGCGCCGGGGGCGCTGCTCGCGACATCCACGCCCGCGTTCAGCGGCACCGGCGGCGAGGCGAACGCGGCGGTCACGGTATCCGAGGGCGACCTGGACCTGTGCACCGCACCCGTCCAGGCGGACGGATCCTGGACCTGCACCCCGGCCGAGCACCTCACTCAGGGCGCGCACACGGTCACGGTGACGCAGACCGACCTGGCCGGAAACCCGTCCGACCCGGCGAGCGTCTCGTTCAGCATCGACTCGCAGCGCCCGGCGGCCCCCGTCGTCCTTGGCCCCGCCAATGGCCTCGTGACAAGCCAGAAGTATCCGGCGATCTCGGGTTCGGGCGAGCCGGGCGCGACCGTGGTCGTCACCGAGGGCACCGATACCGTCTGCACGGCGATCGTCGGCGGCGACGCCTCCTGGTCGTGCACGCCGACCATCGCGCTGGCCGTCGGCGATCACACGCTGACCGTGGTGCAGCACGATCCCGCAGGCAACGAGTCCGCCGAGACGACGGTGTCGTTCCGCGTGGTCTCTGACACGCTCGCAGCGCCCGCGATCACCGCGCCGACGTCCGGTGCCGTGACCAACGCCGCCACGCAGGTCATCAGCGGAACGGGACAAAGTGGCTCCCAGGTGAGCGTTCTGGACGGCGGCGAGACCACGGCATGCACCGCGACCGTCCAAGCCTCCGGGACGTGGACGTGCACCGCGTCGCTGTCCGACGGCGTGCACACGCTGACGGCGACGCAGAGCGCCGCGGGACAAATGTCCCCGGCGTCGGCGCCCGTCGCGCTGCGGGTGGACACGAGCGCGCCGCTGGCGCCCGTCGTGACGTCGCCAGCGGACAATGCGGTGATCAATGACCCGACGCCGTCGATCACGGGCACTGGCGAGGCCGGTGCGCAGGTCAGCGTCACCGAGGGTTCGACCGTGCTGTGCGCGCAGGTCGCCGTGAGCGCTGCCGGCACCTGGTCATGCGTGCCGGGCATCGTCTTGGACGAGGGCGCGCACACGCTGTCGGTTCGCCAGACCGACGCCGCGGGCAACGACTCGCCGGTGCGGTCCGCCTCGTTCACGATCGACACCACCCCGCCCCAGGTGACGGTCAACCCGACCGACGGCCTGTCGGTGTCCGGCACGGCCGAGCCGGGCGCGGTTGTGGACGTGTACGACGCAGCCGGGAATGTCGTTCCAGGCTGTCAGCACCTCATTGCGGACGCCCAGGGCCAGTTCGGCTGCATGCCGGCGACGCCGCTGGAGCCCGGCGAGCAGGTGCAGGTGAGCGTCACCGACGCGGCCGGGAATGTCACGCGCCAGGGCGGTGTGGCGGCCCAGATGCGCTCGCTGGCGTTGAACCCGGTGGGCAACGTGGGCGCCGGCGCGAAGCCGGTGTTCTCGGGCACCGGGCAGCCGGGCTACCAGGTGCGCGTCACCAGCGGATCCGACACGCTGTGCACCGCGACCGTCGCGGCGTCCGGCACGTGGAGCTGCACCTCCGACCTGCCGCTGACGGACGGATCGCACACGCTGAGTGCCGTCCAGACTGACGGGGCGGGACATTCGTCCGCCCCGACGATCGCCGCGCTGTCCGTCCCGGTGACGGGCGTCACGCTGAACCCGGTCGCCACGGTGGCCAGCGGCGGCAAGCCGGCCCTGTCGGGCACCGGGCAGCCGGGCTACCAGGTGCGGGTCTCCAGCGGCGACACCGCCTTGTGCTCGGCCACGGTCGCGGACGACGGCACCTGGGCGTGCACGTCCGCCGTGCCGCTGGACTCCGGCGACTACACGCTCACCGTGATGCAGGCCGACGCGACGGGCAACACGTCCGCACCGGCGCAGCAGCAGCTCAGCATCGCCCCGGCGGGCGTGGACATCGGCACGATCGTCAACCCGGGCGGCGACAGCCCCCTGATGCACGGCACGGGCGAGCCCGGCGCGCACATCGCGGTCACCGATGCCGACGGGAACATCATGTGCACCGCGACCGTCGCGGCCGACGGCACCTGGTCGTGCCAGGTCGACGGTCCCATCGCGCAGGGCGCCACCGTGACGGCGACGCAGACCGCCGCGTCGGGACAAACCGTCACCTCGGCGACCGTCGGCGCCAACGGCTTCGCGGACAACGTGCCCGCTGGGGGCACGAATGTCCCGGCCGCGCCGTGGGGCGCGCTGGGTGGGCTGGGCCTGATGGCCGCGCTTGGGCTGGCCGTGATGGGATTTCACCGTCGTTACCTCGCCATTGAGGTAGCGACAAGCGCAGATACCGAAAGGAAGGAACGCTGATGCGTGCCGTCTACATGCCCGCAGGGGCCCATGCGCCGATCGGCATCGATCTGCACACGCCGGAGGACTTCTTCTGTCTGGCTGAACTCGTCCAGGCGGGGCTCGACGGAATGCCGGCCCCGGCGATCGTGATGTCGGACGGCACCGCGTCCACGCTGTTGTGCGCCAACACCGTCGATGGGGTCGTCATCGTGATGTCGACCGACGACGAGCACTCGTACCACGGCGTCACGCCGGACCGGGACATCATGTCCGGCGGGACATGCACGTTCATGTTCATGGGGGCGCGGACGCCCGTCCCGTCGCGGAACACCGTCTCGATGTCGATCGCGCACGACGTCGTCAGCGCGTACTTCACCGGCGGGTTCCCGCAGGCCATGCGCGCGGCGGCATGGGAAGCCGACCAACCCGTGGGAGTCCGCTGATGAGTCAGACCATCGAGGCCGTGACGCCACAGGAGCGGGTCGAACAAGATGCAGACACACTGCTGCGTGCCGGGGTGTCCCCGTGTGCCGGATGGCCCGCGGGAGTGCCCCGGCCGCGGCCGCGCCGCAAGGTGTGCGCATCGCTGGAGGAGGCGATCAAGCGCTCCGGCCTGGCCGACGGCGGCACGATCAGCTTCCATCACCACTTCGGCGAGGCCGATCAGGTGCTGCTGCCGGTGGTGGCCGAGCTCGACCGGCTCGGATTCCGCGGGCTGACGCTGGCGGCGTCCAACTTGGGGGCGTGCCAGGCGGGGCTGTCTGAGTTCATCCGGCACGGCGTGATCAGCAGGATATACACATCTGGAGTGACCGGACGCCTGGGTGAGGCGATCAG
>WRGV01000319.1 GCA_009787035.1 Propionibacteriaceae bacterium
CAGTCTTCCGCAACAAATCCTGCCGATGATCTGCCGCTGATGATTCTGTCGTCATTGCCCATGAAGCAGACCACTGCTTCCAAGGGTTCCACCCCCACACAGAACGTCAAANCCGCAGTTCCCGCGTCTGCCCCTAAGCCCGCCAAACCGGCGGCTCCGGCGACGCAGACCAAGGCCCCGGCGGCAAAGCCGGCGCCATCCAAGACAACCCCTGCGAAGAAGACCGCGGCGTCCACGACCACGACTAAGAAGGTCACGACGACCAAGGCCACGACGACGTCAAAGCCGAAGGCCACAGCAACGACCAAGGCCACGACGAAGTCTGCTACCAAGGCGACCACTCAGGCCACACCCAAGGCCACGACTGCCAAGGCGGCACCTGCTCCCGCGAAAGCCGTGGCGCCGGCACCTGCAAAGGCTCCGGCGCCTACGAGCACAGCCCCGAAGGCCACGACGCCCGCTGTGGCGGCCAACCACCTGGTTGTTCCGTCGCTCGGCATCAATGCGTCCTTCTCGGCTAACGGTGTCGTCAAGGGCGCTCTCGTCATTCCCGAGAACCCGGCATTGCTGACCCGCTACAGCGGCGGCGCAGCCCCCTGCGCTTCTGCCGGCACGGTTCTGATCGCCGGCCACGTCTCGAACAATGGCAAGAAGGGTGCTCTCTACAGTCTGACCAGCCTCAAGGTCGGTGCGACCGCCTACCTGGGCTGTGGCAACGGACAGACGTCCACCTGGCAGATGAGTAGCAGTTATGTTGCCAATCAGGACGCTCTGACGTGGGATCTGTTTACCAGCGCCGGTCCCAACCGGCTGGTGCTGATCACGTGCACGGGCCCGCTGGGTGCTGATGGCATGTACCACCAGAACCTCGTGGTGATCCTCAAGCGCGTCTCGTAAGAAGTTGTTTCACACGGAAGATCTGACCAAGGCCGATCCTGGTCGGTCGCGGCCACGGACCGTGGCAGGCCAGTCTTCCTGATTCCGGGGGGCGGATGCGGTGGGCCGCAAGACTCATCGCATCCGCCGGAACCGGACCGGTGACAACCACAACTAAAGACCACAAGAGAACCCGACAAGCGAATAGCCGTCGTCCGCCTCACCCCCCTCCTGTCATCGGCGGGCGGCGGCCCCCCCANACGACATCTCGTGCACACAGTGACGAACCGCACGGGGATGCCATGCAAAGACCGGGGCGTGCACTTCAGCAGGTATTCTTTCCGCCCCCCTGCTGAATGGCACGTCCCGGCTTTGCGTCCGGCCGTATGGTAGACAGATGCACGAACTCGCGCTGTGCCGCTCGATCAGCCAGATCGCGCTGCGCGCGTGCGGCGGGCGCCGGGTGCGCCGCGTCGAGATCGACGTGGGGGCGCTGCGGCAGGTCGTCCCGCCGACGCTGGTGTCGTGTTGGGACATCGTCCGGCGCGGAACGCCCTTAGCGGACGCCGAACTGGCTGTCAATGACATCCCCGCGGTCGTAGCATGTGAGGAATGCGGTGCGCACACACAGCTGGACGAACCGTACCTGCTGTGCCCGTCCTGCGGCAGCGCCAAGGTGAGCGTGCTGAGCGGACGGGAGTTCCTGGTGCGTAGTCTGGATGTGGCAGACGATCAAGGAAGGTAGACGATGGGCAGATTTCACCGGCACGACGATGGCACGTGGCACGAGCACAGCCACGACGAGGCGGGCCACGAGCACGTCCACGAGCACCCGCACGAGGACGTGGGCGACCACTCCGGCTACGATACGGGCGCGCAGCGCATCGACGTGCTGGAGGAGATCTTCGACGAGAATGACCGCAAGGCTGAGGCCAACCGCGCGCGGCTGGACGAGGCCGGTGCCGTGGCCGTCAACCTGATGTCGTCCCCCGGCGCGGGCAAGACGACGCTGCTGCGCCGCACGCTGCACGACCTGGCCGCGGACGTCCGCATGGGCGTCGTCGAGGGCGACATCGCCACGAGCATCGACGCCGACCGGCTGTCGGGCCTGGGCGCGCAGATCAGCCTGCTCAACACCGGCCAGGGCTTCGGCGGCGAGTGCCACCTGGACGCCCCGATGGTCGCGCACGCGCTGGACGGCCTGACGCTGGATGCGCTCGACCTCGTCCTCATCGAAAACGTCGGCAACCTGGTGTGTCCGGCCGAGTTCGATGTCGGCGCGCACCACAAGGCCATGGTCTTCTCGGTGACCGAGGGCGAGGACAAGCCGCTCAAGTACCCGGTCATGTTCGCCGCCGTCGAGGTCGTCGTGCTCAACAAGACCGACCTGCTGCCGTATGTCAACTTCGACGAGGCCGCGTTCGAGGCCAACCTGCACAAGGTCAACCCGTCCGCGCGCATCATCCGCACCTGCGCGACCAAGGGCGACGGAGTGGACGAGTGGCTCACCTGGCTGCGGGACATAGCGGCATGATGCCATCGACTGAGGTCGCGGACGAGGTGTGGACGGACGACGCCCAGGCCAGCGTCGCGGTGCCCAGCCATTCCACCTGGGTGGCCGATGAGCTGCGCCTGGAGGCGCTGGCCCGGCAGGCCGGGTGGACGCCGCTGTCGGCGTCGTCCCCGCGCGACATCGAGGAACCGCTCGGCCTGAGCGGCTGGTCGGACGTCATCCGACTGCTCGACCCGCGCCACCGCGCCCCGTCCGGACTGTCGGCCGCGGCGTATGCCGAGCGCCGGGCGATGCGGCGCAGCCTGTCGGGCATGGGCGCGGCGATCCTGGCGCTGCACGTGCTCGGCTGGGGCATCCTGCTGGTGATGGTGCTGGGGCACCGCGACGGCGCGGCGACCACGTTCTTCGGCCTCGGACTGGGGGCGACGGTCTACGCGCTCGGGCTGCGGCACGCGTTCGACGCCGACCACATCGCCGCGATCGACAACACCACGCGCAAGCTGGTGCAGGACGGCCAGCGCCCCCTGTCGGTGGGCTTCTGGTTCTCGCTAGGGCATTCGACCGTCGTCTTCGTCGTGTGCCTGCTGCTGTCGCTCGGCGTGCGAGCGCTGGCGGGACAGCTCGGCGACGGGTCGCAATTGCGGGACGTCTTCGGCGTGGTCGGGACGATCGTCTCGTCCGTGTTCCTGCTCGTCCTGGCCGTCATCAACCTCTTCTCGTTCGCCGGCACGCTGCGGCTGGCCGGACGCGTGCG
>WRGV01000320.1 GCA_009787035.1 Propionibacteriaceae bacterium
CTCTTCCACGCTGAGGGCGCGCACATCGGGCGGTTTGCGCGCCACCGGGGCGGTGCCGGTGACGGGGTTGACCGACAGGGCGTCGTGGCGCACGGCCATGCCCATCGCCCCGTTGAGCACGATGCGGCAGTGCCGGGCCTGGGAGGGGCTCTTCTTCGCCACGGTTTTCACGAACTTGTCGAGGCCCCCGGTGGTGGCCTCGATGACGCGTACGGCCGATGTCCTCGGTGTCTACGCCTACTTGGCCTGCGATGGCTATGCGCTCGGAGAGGCTGCAGCGCTTTCGGCTGTCTTCTTCGTTGTCATATCGATGACATAGGCCTTCATCGACAACATCCAGTCAATGACATTGGAGAACACCTGGACGATGTCGTTCGCAAACCAGATGACTTGGTGGCCACCATCGGTGATGGGGCCGCCGCGGCGTACCAGGAAGATGTCATCGGTCTGGTCGTTGGTGGCAATTGTCGACGACGGTTGAATAGTGGGCCGGTTTCAGCGGTTGAAAATGTGGCCACCCGTTGGTGTCTAGTTTAGGTCGGTTGGGTCTGGTCTTGTCGGGTTCGGCGGGTTCGGGTGCGGTAGGACTGGCCTTTGAGTGCGATGATGTCGGCGTGGTGGATGAGGCGGTCGATCATGGCGGCTGCGACAGCGGGGTCGGATAGTGCTTGTCCCCATCGGGCGAACTCGAGGTTCGAGGTGAAGATCATGGAGCCGGTCTCGTAGCGGGCGGAGACCAGTTGGAACATGAGGTTGGCGGCGTCGGCGTCTAGGGGAATGTAGCCGAGCTCGTCGATGATGAGCAGGTTGACCCGGGACAGGTCGGCCAGGCGGGCAGCGAGCAGGCCGTGGGTGTGAGCGTCGGCCAGGTCGTTGATCCAGTCGACGGCGGTTTTGAAGATGACGGAGTAGCCGTGTTGGCAGGCTTTCAGACCGAGCGCGATCGCGAGGTGGGTTTTCCCGACGCCGGGCGGGCCGAGCAGGATGACATTGTCCGCGTTACCGATGAATGTGGATGTGGCAAGGTGTTCGACCAGTTGACGGGGAGCGGCGGGCTGGTAGGACCAGTTGAAGTCTTCCATGGTGCAGGTTCTGGGGAAGTGGGCACGTCGGATCCGGGTGGTGGTTCCGTTGGCTTCACGGGCGGCGGCTTGCCGGCCCAACACCGCGGCGAGGTAGTCCTCGAAACTCCAGTGCTGGTCACGGGCTTGGTCGGCCAGCGAGCCAGCCAGTTCTGCGACCAGAGGCAGGCGCAACGCGCGGGCCTGGTGGATCGGTTCGGCTGCGGGATCGCTCATGCTGCCTGCTCCTTGTGGTAGAGATCGTCGTAACTGGCCAGATCGCGTTGCTCGACCAGTGGTGCTGTGGGGCGGTGGGTTGCGTGGCGGGCTTGGTCTTGGAACTGTTGACGCAAGTGTTTGGCCTGTTCCACGTGGACCGGGTCTGTGACCACCTGGTGGGGGATGAAACAGCGGGCATGATCGGCGACCACGCGCTGATCACACACGATCTGAACCCTGTCCAGGGTGGCTGTCACGGTGACGAGCCGCCCGATCATGGCCGGATCCACGGAATAGTCGTAGCTGCCCACGCGCACGTAGTAGTCACGGCTCAGCCGTACCACCTGCTCGATACATGCCCGCGGCATCGGATCGGGCAGGATCCGCATCGCGGCGCGCTCATCATCGAGCAGGTCGATAGGCCTGGCCCCGGCCGCGCGCACCCACCGCCGATTCGCCTTGGTGTCCAGCCAGTCGGCCAGCTGGGCGTTGAAGTCGTCGATGCTGGCGAACGAACGGGCCGGCTCGAAGCTGGTGCCCAGGTACCCGTTCGCCCGTTCGATGCGGCCTTTTGTCTCCGGATCCTTGGGTTTGGCCAGTTTCACCCCGAGCCCCATACCGCCGGCCCACGCGCAGGCCTGCGAAATCAGCCTGCGCGCGTGCACGATGCCGGCCTCGTTGTCCCATAACAGCTTGTCAGGCAATCCGCCGAACCGTTCCAGCAGCAGATTCATGCCCGCTAGGATGTCCCCGCACGTGCGGGTCGGGATCATGACGGCCTGTATGAACCGCGACCAGCAGCACGTCATCGTCAACACCGGGCGCGCCGACCCGGCGACCGGTGAGTCCGGGAACCACAGGTCGCACTGAATCTGCTCCCCCGGGGCGAACACGAGCCGGTCAGCCGGATCGACCACGCCCAACTGGGCCTTGATCTCGCGCACACGCGCACGGAACACCGTCGTGCACACGCCATCGTTGAACCCGACCCGTTCAGCCAGCACCGTCGCCCGCAGCGAGGGATCATTGACCAGCAACGCACGGATCCGCGGCACGAACGGATCAACCTTCGATCCAACAGGTTCCCGGACATACTTCGGCGGATCAGGACTAGCCAACGCACGCCGCACCGCCTCCCGCGCCACGCCCAGCTGACCAGCAATCGCCCGCCCCGACATGCCCTGGCTCAACGACAGGTACCGAATCTTCACCCACTCACTCACAGTCATCACTCCTTCAGTCTCAAGGAGTGGCCCACTTTTCAACCGTCACAACTGGCCTAGATTTCGACCGTCATCGACAGTCGCCGCGACCAAGCACATGATAGACCGTATCAACGGACGGGGCGCCCGTCGGCGTGGCCGTGATTGCCGGCATCCCGACTCACAACCAGTCGGGCTTGTTACCAGCCGTGATCATGTCTTTCAGCCAGCCCGGGTACGACTTCTTGCCGAAGTGATGCAGGTCCGCGACCCCCTCGGCAAGCTTGCGTTTCAGCCACTCCGGCTGCTTATCCGCATCGATCGGAAAATAATGCTGATCCGTCAAATACGACACGCCACCAATGATGTATCTGCTATTCGGCTCCTCATCATATGAGAATCTTGCCTGCGAACGTCCATCCGCCCAGACTGTCATCCGAATGATGAACCAGCTGCCCTCGCCCGGTCGATACATCGCCTTCCGCAAGTCTCTTAGGATGGGCGAAACATCCCATCCCACACTTTGCAGCGAATTTCGCTTCCCGGAAGAAGCAAAGAGGCTCATCGCAATTGAGGGTGTATTTTCGGGCGGAAGCCGCCGGTCTCTAGTAGTGACCGGGCGATGTAGTTGGTGAGGTTGCGGAAGCCGAGAGCGGTGC
>WRGV01000321.1 GCA_009787035.1 Propionibacteriaceae bacterium
GGGCAAGCGCGAGCAGATCATCCTGACCGGCGATGTGCCCTCGCCCGCCAACCCGCCGAGCGGCTGCCGGTTCCACACCCGCTGCTGGCTCGCCCCGACCTGCGGCCTGGACGGGACGATCCCCGACGCCTGCATGCAGGAAATCCCCGAGCTGGCCATCAGGGACGACGGCGCGGGTGCCCACGCCTGCGCGTGTCACTTCGCACGGCCGCTGCAAGCGGCGGCGAAGATCTAACACCGCGCACGGCCGCTGCAAGCGGCGGTGAAGGTCTAACACCGCGCCAGGCCGCTGCAAGCGGCGGCGAAGATCCAACACCGCGCCAGGCCGCTGCAAGCGGCGGTCGCGAAGGTCTCACCGCGCGCGTCCGCTGTCTGGCGGCACCATCTGCGCCGAATCGGTACACTGGAGCACGCACACCGTAGGTTGGAAAGAGGGCGTCGTGGCACTGTTCGGACGGTATCAGCAGCAGGGATCGGGACCCGAGCCCGTGGCCGAGGTCGCCCCCACGATCATCGATCACAACGCAGGCAAGGGCCATCGCACCCCGACGCGCAAGGAGGCGCAGGCCGCGCGCATGGAGATGCTGCACCCCACGCTCACCAAGGCGCAGATGCGCGCGCAGGACCGCGAGGCCGAGGCCAAACGGCGCCAGGATGCCCTGCGGGCGGCCGACCAGAAGCCGGAGCGCGAGCTGCTGCGCAACTATGTCGATGCTCGCTGGAGCGTCACCGAGTTCGCCATGCCGCTGTTGCTGCTGATGTTCGTCGGCATGATCATGGCGTCGCGCTACCCGCTGATCGCCATGATCGACAGCGCCATCATGTACCTCTTCCTGATCGCGATCGTCATCAACATCTTCATCGCCTGGCGCGGGTTCCGCCGCGAACTGGACGAGCGGCTGCCCGGCACGAGCACCAAGGGCCTGTTCATGATGCTGACCTCGCGCATGGTCGCCCTGCGGCGCTGGCGCACGCCGGGGCCCGCGATCCCGCGGCATGGGACATACTGACATGTCTTTCACCTGGACGTTCGAGCCGGAGTGGGACGAGTCGGCGCTGGCCGACCTGGATCTGGACCGAGGCTTCGACACGCGCGAGGACGCGCAGGAGTGGCTGTCGCAGGCCTGGGCCGATCTCGCTGACGCCGGCGTGACCGATGTCACGCTGCTCGACGGCACCATGCCCGTCTACACCATGTCACTGGATTCGCAGTAGTCATTTCACGTTGGTCGCCACGAAGGGCGGCTTGACGACGTCAAACGCCTCCACGCGGTCGCGGATCTGCACGCGCACCTGCGCACCGGGGGCGTACGTGGCATCCACCAGCGCCAGCGCGATGCCGCGGCGCAGCGTGGGCGAGAACGTGCCGGACGTGACGACGCCGATGTCGGCCCCCGCATCGTCCACGACCACCATGCCGGGGCGCGGGATGCCGCGTCCGACCGCTTGCAGGCCGCGCAGGCGGCGCGCCGGCCCCTGCGCCCGCAGTGCGCGCATGGCGTCGGCGCCGTCGAAAGCGGGTTTGTCCCACCCGACCGCCCAGTTCAGGCCCGCCTGGACGGGGCTGATGGCGGGCGAGATGTCCTGGCCGTGCAGCGGATAGCCCATCTCGGTGCGCAGCGTGTCCCGCGCGCCCAGGCCGCACGGCGTCACGGCGTCGCTGGACGCGAGCTCGTCCCAGACTGCTCCGGCCTGCGCCACCGGCACGACCAGCTCATAGCCGTGCTCGCCGGTGTAGCCGGTGCGGCACACGGTGAACGTCACGCCGCCGCGTTCGACGGGCTCGAAACCCATGTAGTCCATGTCGGTCGGCAGGCCGGCGTCGGCTAGCACCTGCGCCGACCCTGGGCCCTGCACGGCGATGATCGCGAACGCGTGGTGCTGGTTGTCCACGCGGATGCCCGTCGGCGCGCCCTCGGCCAGCCGGGCGGCCACGGTGGTCGCATTCGCGGCATTGGGGATCAGCAGCACGTCATCGGGGCCGAACAGGTAGGCGATGAGGTCATCCACGACGCCGCCGTCCGGCGTGCCGAGCAGCGTGTACTGCGCCTTGCCGGGTGCGATCCGTCCCAGGTCGTTGGCCAGCCGCGTGTTGAGGTACGCCGCCGCGCCCGGTCCACTCACACGCAGCTTGCCCAGATGCGAGACGTCGAACAGGCCGACGGCCTCGCGCACGGCCCGGTGTTCGGCGAGCACGCCGGTGTACTCCAGCGGCATCAGCCAGCCCGAGAACGGCGCGAACGTGGCGCCCAGGCGCTCGTGATGCTCGTGCAGCGGGCTGTGTACCAGCGCGGATTCGTCCATGATCGGGCTCCTGTCTGAATGGGTGCGTGGGCGGCGGGCGGCGTCCGAAATCGGTCAGGGACGGTGTTGGATGTCCCAGTCGCGCATGCGCTGGGGGTAACCGACCACGCCGGCGGGATAGCTGCGCAGGCCCGCCTTGCGGGCGTACTCCTCGGCCCAGCGGGGCGACGGGACGGTGCGGCGCGTCCACTCGCCGTCGCCGGCGACCAGCAGGATAGACGCCCGATTGAAACCGGTCTCCGGCTCGACCCAGGCCTCGACACCGGTGCGCGTGGCGACGAACCGGTCGAGGTGCTCGCGCAGGCCGGGTGCGGCGCTGCGGTCGTCCCGGCTGACGCCGATCCGGCGGCGCAACCGGCCGAAGGGGGACGAAACAGGACTCACAAGCGCTCAGTCTATTGCGTCGGGCTGAGTGTGTTCTGGTGCACGCTGTCGGATTGTCCCGCCAGGTGGTCACCTGCACCGACACCTGGACCCGGCTCCCGCGGGGTGCATCCGCGGGACGGTACGCTAGGTGTGTACTGAAATACTGTTGTCCCGAACCAGTACTGCCGGGCGGGATGAGATGCGACGACCGCCAATCCGAAGGAGTTGACATGTCGACCGACGTCACGCTACCCGCCCTCGGAGAGAGCATCACCGAGGGCACGGTTTCCCGTTGGCTCAAGGCCGTGGGTGACCAGGTTCGCGCCGACGAGCCGCTGGTCGAGATCAGCACCGACAAGGTCGACACCGAGATCCCTGCGCCCGCCTCGGGCGTGCTCACGCAGATCGTGATCGGTGAGGACGAAGTCGCGCGCGTCGGCGACCGGCTCGGCGTCATCGGCGCCGGCAT
>WRGV01000322.1 GCA_009787035.1 Propionibacteriaceae bacterium
GGGTCGGGCTGGGCCGGAATCCTCGGTGCGCGCGGGCGCAGCCTCGACTGCGTCCCCGGCTCGCTCGGCAGCCAGCGGAGTCCCCGGTGCGCGCGGGCGCGACACGGGAAGCGAGGGCACGTTTGTGGTGTCTAGAACGTGTCTAGCCCAGGCACAACAACACGGCCGATGGCACGGATGCCTCGGCCGTGTGGATGTCTGGCTCTAGACGACGGAGTCGGTGGCCTCGGCCCACAGCTGGGCTTCGGCGTCGGCATCCATCTTCGCGCGCAGCGCGGCCAGGCCCAGCAGGGCGATGATGACGCCCAAAAGGATCAGCAGGGTCTTCTTCATGAATCCATCCTAACCTCTCGCAGCTCTGGCATCGCGCGCGACGGGCTGTGAGTCAGATGAGTCGTTGCCAAAATGGGCTGTGGCTAGGCGCGTGTACCGAGGATGACCCCCCTCGCCTCGTCCCAACGCCGACGCGAACAGGCCGACCTCGGTGACCGTCCAGGACGGGCCGCGGTAGACCGCCAGCGCCGCGACGGCCGCGGCGACGCCGTCCGCGCCGGTGGGGGACGGACGCCCGCGCGGGGCATTCCTGGGGGCAGCCCCGGCCCGCGCGATGGTCAGATGGGGCCGGTTGCGCTCCTGGTGTTCCCGGTCGTCCAGGCCGAGGACGGACGGCGCGAGCGCGCGGGTCAGGCGGCGCCAGGCGGCGTCGTCCACCTGCGCGCCGATCCACGCGGTGCGGTGCGCGAACATGCCGGCCCCCGCCAGGGCGGCTTCGAACGGGACGAGGTCGCGGCCCCTCTGGGGCCAGTCCTGCGCGAGCGCGGCGGCCAGGCCGTCCGGCACCTCCCCGTAGAACGCGGTGGTCAGGTGCCAGTTGTCCCGCGGGAGCCACGCGGGCCGCAGGTCGGCTCCGAGCATGCCGAGCGCGGTGGCCAGATGGTCCAGGCAGGCGGTCGGCGGAATGACGGCGGCAAACAGACGCATCGTCCCATCCTAGAGGGGCACCCTCCGAAAGGGCTTGTGACACGAGGAATGGGCGCGGCGTACGCTTCGACGAAGCTGGAGCACACAGGCGCGCACGGTAGGCTTATTCACACTCGTTATCACAAGCGCAAATAAGGATCACTCACCCGACCCGCCCCCAGGAGGTATCTATGTCGGACGATGACGCGCCCAGAACTGGGCACGCGCGACGCGCGCAATCCAGCTCGGAAGGTGCCGGTGCCACGCACCCGTCCGCAGGTCCGAGCCAGACGGCGCATCTCAGCAAGGGCAAGGGGACACGACAGGGCTCAGGTGGCTCGAAGCGCAAGAAGAAGCTGACCCGCGGCCAGAAGGTGGGGCGCTTCTTCCTGTGGGCCGGCATCACGGTGCTGTCGCTGATTCTGATCGCCATCATCTTGGCTGTCATCTACTACCAGCGCGTGCACTTGCCCGATCCGAACGCCGCGTTCACGACGTCGACGACGACGCTGTACTACCGCGACGGCACGACGGAGCTGGGCACGCTGGCCATCCAGAACCGCGAGCCGCTGGCGACCAACGAGATTCCGGACGACGTCAAGAACTGCGTGTTGGCGGCCGAAGACCGCACGTTCTACACCAACCCGGGCATCTCGATCCCCGGCATGATCCGGGCCAGCCTCCGGGTCGCGGCGGGCGGTGACCTGCAGAGCGGCTCGACGCTGACGCAGCAGTACATCAAGGTGCTGTACCTGTCCGACGAGCAGACCATGGGCCGCAAGGCCAAGGAGATGGTGCTCGCGATCAAGATGACCAACCAGATGCCGAAGGACCAGATCCTCACCGACTACCTGAACACGGTCTTCTACGGACGCGGCGCGTACGGAATCCAGGCCGCGGCCAAGGCGTACTTCAACGTGGACGCCAAGGACCTGTCGCTGCAGCAGGCTGCGGTGCTGGCGGCCGTCGTCAACTCGCCGTCGCAGTTCGATCCGTCCAACCCGGCCAACGTGCCCGCGCTGACCGACCGGTACAACTACGTGCTGGACGGCCTGGTCGCGATGGGCAAGCTGACGCCGCAGGCCGAGAGCGTGATCAAGGGCACGCTGCCGACGTTCCCCACCATCGCGCCGAGCGATCAGTACAAGGGGTCGGTGGGCTTCCTGGTGGACGCGGCGAAGAACGAGCTGATCGCGTCGGGAATGTCCCAGGCGCAGGTCGAGGGCGGCGGCCTCAAGATCGTGACGACGTTCGACGCGGCGCTGCAGAAGCAGATGGACGCCACGGGCAACAAGTACACGCAGCTGATCGCCGCGTCGGCCGATCCGCCGCAGGATCCGTCCGACCTCCATCTGGGCATGGCGTCCGTGCAGGTCGGCACCGGCGAGGTGCTGGCCATGTACAACGGCCCGAACTACATCGCCAGCTCGTACCCGTGGGCCGAGCGGCTGGCGGCCGGGCCCACCGGATCGACGTTCAAGCCGTACGCGTTCATCGCCGGCGAGCGCAACGGCTTCTCGCTCAAGTCGATGCTGGACGGCAACACGTTCTCGCCCAAGGACGGCGGTGGCACCGTCTCGAACGCCGGGCACACCAACTACGGCCAGGTGAGCCTGCTCAAGGCCACCGAAGAGTCGATCAACACCGCCTACGTCAACCTCACCGAGCAGCTGCCGAACGGGTGGAAGGACGTGGCGCAGGCCGCGAAGGACGCCGGGGTGCCCGCCAGCACGGCGTTCGTCCCGTCCAGCCGCATCCCGCTGGGCGACACGCCGGTCAGCGCGGTCGACCAGGCGGGCGCGTACGCCACGTTCGCCAACAACGGCGCCCGGGCCACGACGCACTTCGTCAAGCAGGTGACCAACCCGTCGGGCAACGTCATCTACCAGGGCGACACCTCGACGCAGCAGACGATCGAGGCGCCGATCGCCCAGGACCTGAACTACGCGCTGCAATCGGTCGTCGACAGCGGCACGGCCACGGCCGCGAAGTCGATCGGCGTGCCGACGGCCGGCAAGACGGGCACGGTGCTGGCATCGAACAACATGACCGCGGCGTCGTGGTTCGTCGGCTACACCACGTCGATCGTCACGGCCGTCGACTACCGCGCCGGCCTCGGCATGGACCCGCTGGAGCCGTTCGGCCCCGGCACCTCGCACGAGTTCGTGT
>WRGV01000323.1 GCA_009787035.1 Propionibacteriaceae bacterium
CCTCGGCGATTCGGCCGTCGGCGCTCCCCCTGCCATGATCTGCGCGTGCATTGTCGGGATGACGCACCTCAGCCGCCCCGGCAGCTCCACATAGCTGGGCTCGGGTAGGCCGAGCTCGGCGGCTCGGCGGAACATGCGCTGCACGCCATACCCCCATTGCTCGATCATCCCCGCCTCGCGGAACACGCGGGCGATCACCCGGTTGCGCACGCGCGACAC
Source organism: Propionibacteriaceae bacterium (assembly GCA_009787035.1). Classification (GTDB taxonomy): domain Bacteria; phylum Actinomycetota; class Actinomycetes; order Propionibacteriales; family Propionibacteriaceae; genus WRGV01. The sequence goes on from WRGV01000323.1 coordinate 220, forward strand.
CCCCGAACGCATGGCCTCGATCGTCATGCCGGGCAGCAGCCCGCCGAGACTCTCGACGTACACCCGATCGTCGTAGAAGGCGACGCGCAGGGGGCCGCCGCTTTGGGCGTAGTCGGAGTGGACGAGCGCGTTGACGACGGCCTCGCGGATGATATCGAGCGGCACGCTCCAGTCGTCCTGACGGCGCCACTCGGTCAGGTCGGCACCGCGGAAGGCATGCTTCTTCAAGAACGCCTCAACCAGATCGGGAAGGTCCAGCAGCGGAGCGTAGAGCTCCTGCATGTCGACCAGGTCGAGACCGTCCGGGCCACGGAATCGTCCGCAATAGACCCAGGCATCCGGGAACAACCGCTCCCGCTCCTTGCCGAACAGCAGTACGCCGCCGTTGGTCGGGACGGTCGTGCCCTGGTCTTCGACGGTCAGCTGCAACACCGTCTGTGCCGAGGCCACATCCCGGTCGGGAAATGTCTTCGCGATGGCCGTGGTGTCCAGGCCGAGCCGGTCGCCGTGGTTGGGCAGCTGGTCGAACCCGCCACCCTCGGACTGCCGCTCGAGCTCCGCGATGGTCGCGCGGTCAGCCTGGACGTTGCTGGAGCCCAGCCGCACATAGACGCCCCGGCTCGCGCCGTCAGCGGCCACATGAAACGGACGCCGCCCCGCCGGATACACCTTCGCCACCAGCACGAGCTTGTCCCCCACCGGGACGGTTTCGATCTCGGGGACGAGCAGCGGCCTGATGGCGTCCATCACCAGGTTGGCAAGCCGATTCTCTTCGGCCAGCGGATCTTCGACACCCACGACGCTGTGATCGTCGCCGACCCCCACGACCACGCATCCGCCGGACGAGTTGGCGAACGCTACCAGCGCCCGCATCACGCGGTCGGGCGACGAAAGGTCCCGCTTGTACTCCAAGGTCTTCGACTCGAACGCGGCGAGCGTGCCGTCGGCGTTCAGTGCGGGCACGAAGTCGATGCCCATGTGTGCCCCCTTCCCGCTCGACTGTGTCGCTCAACAGCCTACGGGGTGGCACCGACAGATTCTGGACGACCTGGGTGTGACAAACGTGCCTCTCAACGGTCAGATCCGTCGAAAAACGGCCCGTTCTGAGCATCGAGAGGCCAGTTTGTCTCACCCGGGGGTGCGCGATGCTCGGACCCATCGAAGGCTCACACCACAGTTCATCGAACAGCCCCGGCGAAAGCTACGATGAGCGTGTCACGGCCATCGCCGATGGCCACCGCCCCCAAAGGATTCCCCCATGCGCACGCACTCCCCCTCTGATTCCTCATCCGACACCACCGCGCCCGACGATCTCGACTGGTCGAGCCTGCCCTCGAAGGCGAGCCTGCTGTACGCCCAGGTGCTGCAAAGCCAGACGCTTGTGGACGGCACCGTCGACGCCGCCGAACTGACCACGCTGGACGAGGTTGCCGAGCAACTCGGCCTGGACCGTCGGACGTGCAAACAGTTGCACGATGAGCTTGCCGATGCCGATGTCAATGGCGACAGAGTTCGCACCCGCGAATCTCCGGTCGAATTGGCTCGTCAGCTGTACGAAGCTCTGGCTGAAGACCAACGCGAGCTGGTGTTCACGGCCCTGGTGCGCGACCTTGCCCGGTTGTCGCTGACCACCGAGGAAGCGGCGACCAGCGATGAGCGCGAACAGATCGTATCGATCGCAACCCTCGCCTTTCCGGATTCTGCCGAAGACGTCGTCCGCGAGGCCGAGCTGCCGATCATTGCGGACAAGAGCGCCGTGAGAGAGGCCATGGACAGCCTGCGCACCTTCGTCGCAAAGCTTCGGCCCGAAGACATCACATCGGGCAACTGGTTCACCGATCTGCTCAGCCAGGCCGTGACCGTCTACACCCAGAAGGTCGACTGGAAGTACTTCCAGGACAAGTACCCGGGCATGCCCGCAGACGCCGTCGTCGACCAGCGCATCAAGATGGCCATGCGCTACGCCGCGATCGAAGGCGGGCTCTCGGCCGGCGCATACACCGGCACCGTGGCCGCCACCATCGGCAGCCTCGGCGGAGCGTCCCCGGCGACCGTCCCGGCAGCCGTTGCGACGATCATGACCGACGTGGCATATACCACCCAATTGCAGCTCAAGCTGGCCTGGGACATTGCCGTGCTGTACCGGGTGCCGCTGGACATGACCGACCCCGACGATCTGTGGAAACTCATCCGAGTCGCCTTCACGATCAAGGCTGGCGAAGCCGGACGCGAAGCAGTCGCCAAGGCCGTGCCAATCGTCGTCCGTCCGCTGGTCAAGAAGCTCTTCTCCGGCGGCGTGCTCACGGCCGCCAAGGCGCTGCCCGTCGTCGGCAAGTACCTGCTGCAGCGAACGATCATCAAGGTGGCCATCCCCGGCGTCGGGATTCCGCTCGCGGTGCTCATGAACCGCCTCACCACGCAGCTGGCGGGCAGCCACGCACGCAGCGTCTTCCGCGACGAGGCGCGCTTGGTCGAGCTGGCCGACACGCTGGTCGGACGCACGAGGCACCCACACCTGCTGCCCTGGGCCGCCTGGCTGGTGGTTTCAGCCGACGGCAAGGCCACCGATGACGAGACGACACTCATGCGGCACCTGCTGCGGCTGCTCGACAAGCGATATGCCGTCCATGAAGAAGCCCTCGCCAAGGTCATCGAGCTGGATCCGGACGACGTCTGGCGCCGCGTCGACGCCGAGACCGACGACCTGAGCGATCTCCTGAAGGCCGCGCGGATGATCGCCGAAGCCGACGGCTCCGCCACCAAGCGTGAAGAGGCGGTCATCGAGCAACTGGCCGCCCGTTGTGACACAGCTAACTGAGGCGCCCACGCGTGGAGCCAGAAGTGTAAATCTTACAGTTGCTTACAGTTCATTTACACTTGCCTGGCGCGGGTAGATGAGCGGCAACT
>WRGV01000324.1 GCA_009787035.1 Propionibacteriaceae bacterium
CCGCCTGCGGACACGACGGCCATCGCCAGCAGCGAGTCGTCGTCGCGGAACCGCATGCCGGTGACGCCCGAAGTCGGACGCCCCATCGGCCGCAATTGATCATCGGAGCACGGGAATCTGATCGCCTGTCCCAGCCGGCTGATCAACAGCATGTCGTCGTCCGGGTTGGCCAGTTCGGCGCCGACCAGTTCGTCGTCCTCGTCGCGGAAGTTGACCGCGATCAGGCCCGCCTGGCGCGGCGAGTCGTACAGCCCCAGGGCCGTCTTCTTCACCAAACCGCGCCTGGTCGCGAGCACCAGGTACGCGGCGTCCTCGTACGAACGCAGCGCCAGCACCTGCGCGATGCGCTCGTCCGGCAGGAAGCTCAGCAGCCCGGCGACGTGCCCGCCCTTGGCGTCGCGGCCGCCCTCGGGCAGCTGCCAGGCCTTGATGCGGTACACCCGTCCCATGGTCGTGAAGAACAGGATCCAGTGGTGCTTCGTCGTCGTGAACAGGTGCGCGACCTCGTCCTGTTCGCGCAGCTTCGCGCCACGAACTCCCTTGCCACCACGCTTTTGGACGCGGTACTCAGCCAGCGGCGTCTGCTTGACGTACCCGCCCATCGTGACGGTGACCACCACGTCGTCGTCGGGGATGAAGTCCTCGTCCGAGAAATCGCCCTCGGCGGCGATGATCTTGGTGCGGCGCTCGTCGCCGTACCTGTCGGTGATCTCTTGCAGCTCGGTGCCGATGATCGCGCGCTGGCGCTCCTCGTGGGCCAGGATGTCCTTCAGATCGGCGATCAGNGCCTCCANCTCCGAGAGGCGATCCATGATCTTCTGGCGCTCCATGGCGGCCAGGCGGCGCAGCTGCAGATCGAGGATCGCCGTCGCCTGCACGTCGTCGATATCCAGCAGGTTCTTCAGGCCCTCGCGCGCCTCGTCGGTCGTCTTGGACGCCCTGATCAACGCGATCACTTCGTCCAACGCATCCAGCGCCTTGGCGTAGCCGCGGTAGATGTGCGCCTGCCGCTCGGCCTCGGCCAACTGGAAGCGGGTGCGCCGATTGATCACGATCAGCTGATGATCAACCCAGTACTTGATGAATTGATCAAGGCGCAACGTGCGCGGCACGCCGTCCACCAGCGCCAGCATGTTGCAGCCGAAGGTGTCCTGCAGGCCGGTGTGCTTGTACAGGTTGTTGAGCACGACGCGCGGCTGGGCGTCGCGCTTCAAGGTGATGACAAGGCGTTGTCCCGTTCGGGCGGACGAATCGTCCCGCATCTCCGCGATGCCGGTGATGCGGCCCGCGTTGACCAGCTCGGCGATCTTCTGCGCGAGCGTGTCCGGGTTGCACATGTACGGCAGCTGGGTGGCGACCAGCGTCGTGCGTCCGTGCTTGTCCTCTTCGATGTTGACCACCGCGCGCATGATCACCGAGCCGCGGCCGGTGCGGTACGCGTCCTCGATGCCCTTGCGGCCGACGATCTGCGCGCCGAGCGGGAAGTCGGGGCCCTTGATGCGGGCCATCGAGGCCTCCAGCAGCTCCTGCGGCGTCGCGTCCGGATGCTGCAGCGCCCACTGCACGGCCTCGTTGACCTCGCGCAGGTTGTGCGTCGGGATGTTCGTCGCCATGCCGACGGCGATGCCCGTCGAGCCGTTGACAAGCAGATTCGGGAATCGCGCCGGCAGCACCGTCGGCTCGGTCTCGCGGTTGTCGTAGTTCGGGGCGAAGTCGACGGTGTCGGCGTCGATGTCGCGCACCATCTCCATGGCCAGCTGGGCCATGCGGCACTCGGTGTATCGCATGGCGGCCGCGGGGTCGTTGCCCGGCGAGCCGAAGTTGCCCTGCCCGGCGACCAGCGGCGCGCGCATGACCCACGGCTGCGCCAGGCGCACGAGCGTGTCGTAGATGGCCGAGTCGCCGTGCGGGTGGTACTTGCCCATGACCTCGCCGACCACGCGCGAGCACTTGTTCCAGCCGCGGTCGGGGCGATAGCCGCCGTCGTACATCGCATACAGGACGCGGCGGTGCACCGGCTTGAGGCCGTCGCGCACGTCGGGCAGCGCCCGGCCCACGATGACGCTCATCGCGTAGTCGAGGTAGCTGGACGCCACCTCGTGCTGCAGGTCCACCGGCTCGATGACCCCGCCGGCAGTCGGCGCGACGATCCCGTCGGCGGCCTGCTCAAATGCGGCGTCTTCAGGTGTGGACGCGTCGTCCTGGCTCGGCTCCGTGGGTTCGATTGGCGTATCGCTCATCGGTTCATGCCCTTATCTGCTGGATCGGACTGTGTATGTACGTGTGGGGGTTGCGCGTTCCGGCTACGGCGGATGGTCGTCGCAACACAGCGAGGCGCCATGATCGTCACTGCGTCAGATGTCAAGGAAACGCACGTCCTTGGCGTTGCGCTGGATGAAGTGGCGGCGATCCTCGACGCCCTCGCCCATCAGCAGGGTGAAGATCTGGTCGGCGGCCGCGGCGTCGTCCACCGTCACCTGCAGCAGGCGGCGGCGCTGCGGATTCATCGTGGTCTCCCACAGGTCGGCGGCGTCCATCTCGCCGAGGCCTTTGTATCGCTGGATCGGGTTGACCTGTGGCAACTTCTTCCCGCTTGCCAGGCCGTCGTCGCGCAGTTTGTCCCGCTGCTCGTCGTTGTACGCCAGCTCGTGCGGCGCATTCGACCAGCGCAGCCGGAACAAGGGGGGTTGTGCGAGGTAGACGTGCCCCGCATCGACCAGCGGCTTCATGAACCGGAAGAGCAGCGTCAGCAGCAGCGTCCGGATGTGCGAGCCGTCCACATCGGCATCGGCCATCAGGATGATCTTGTGGTAGCGCAGCTTGTTGAGATCGAAGTCGTCGCCCTCCAGCTGCTCGCTGGCCACGCCGGTGCCGAGCGCAGAAATGATCGCCTCGACCTCCTTGTTGGCGTAGATCTTGTCGTTCGAGGCCTTCTCGATGTTCAAAATCTTGCCTCGCAGCGGCAGGATCGCCTGCGTGCGCGGGTCGCGTCCGCCCTTGGCGGAGCTCGACCAGCGGCTTCATGAAGCGGAACAGCAGCGTCAGCAGCAGCGTGCGGATGTGCGAGCCGTCGACGTCGGCGTCGGCCATCAGGATGATCTTGTGGTATCGCAGCTTGTTGAGGTC
>WRGV01000325.1 GCA_009787035.1 Propionibacteriaceae bacterium
CGCCAACTTCGACCGCGACGGCGCCGATCTGGGCCGCCAGCTTCTGATCTCTGGTCGTGATGACGACGTGGCAGGTGCCGGTGGTGGGGATGAACGGACGAACCGTGTCGGCGCTGTCGGCATTGTCCAAAACCAGCAGAGTCTGGTCACCGTGGGTCGCCAGCCAGTCGCGAAACCTTGTGGCCGTCGTCTGGACATCCTCGTGCGGTGGCACACCGAGGAAGTGCTGGGCGAGGCCGGCCAGTCCGAGCGCGGCCGCGTCCAGGCTGGATGCGTCCAACCAGCCGACCAGGCACCAGCCCGCAGCGGCGCACCGGCGGGCATACGCGGCGGCCACATGCGTCTTGCCGACGCCCGGGCCGACATCCCGCGGACACAGCACCGCCACGCGGGCGTCGGCGACGAGCTCAACCAGATCGTCGCGGGGCTGGAAAGCGATGGGCTGGGCAGGAATGTCCCCCAGGACGATGGGGCCGTCATCGGGAGCTGGAACCGGCGGCAGGTGATAGTGCACATCGTGGCTGTCGGTGACGTTGCCGGTGACGGAGCCGGTGATGAGGGGGCCATTGTTGTCGCGGCCGATCTGCACGCCGCCGTCGGGTGGCCGCCCGGGCTTGTTGTCGGGATGCTCAGCGCGTCGGACCATGGCCATCCCGCTTGTGGCTGTCGGTGACGTCGCCGGTGACAGAGCCCGTGATGAGGGGAGCATTGTTGTCGCGGCCGATGCTCACGGTGCTCGGGGCATGCTCGCGAGCATGCTCGGCCCACGGTCCGAGTCTGGCGAGCACGACGGCGAGGGGAACGGCGGCGATGCCCAGCTGCTCGCTGGTGCCGTGCCAGTGCATTGCAGCCAGGATCGCCCAGCAGGCGGCGAAGGCCGCCAGACCGATGGCGACGACCAACGTCCAGCGCCCCGCTCGCGTGCGCCTCATGTCGTCCACCCCCTGGCCGTCCCGAACTGCGCTTCAGACTCTATCCGGGCGGGCCCCGCCGCGCGGGCGGCGAAACGCGGGCGAAAGGTCAGCGAACCTGGGCCCGCGTGTCGGCGAGGTTCTGTTCCAGGGTCTGGGTCGTGGGGTGCTCGGGCCCGAGCAGGCGGCGGCAGTCAGTGGCGGCGCGCCGGAACAGCACGATGGCCTCGACGAGCCGGCCGACGGCGCGGTAGGCGTGGGCGAGATCGCTGCGGTTGGCCAGCGTGTCGATGCTGTCGGCGTCGAGCACGCGCTCGCGCGCGGCCAGGGTGCGCTCGTAGAGCACGATGGCCTCGTCGATGCGTCCGGCCACGTGATAGGCGACGGCCAGGTCGTTGCGGCTGGCCAGCGTGTCGGGGTGTTCGGGGCCCAGCAGCTGCTCGCGCCCGGTGAGGGCGTGTTCGTACAGTGGCAGTGCATCTGCGAGGCGTCCGGCGATCTGATAGGCGCAGGCGAGGCTGTCCTCGTAGGCGAGCGTGCTGGCGTGGCGCGGGCCGAGGATGTGCCGGGCGTCGTTGAGCGTGTGCTCGTAGATCGTGACGGCTTCGTCGTTGCGACCTGCCGCGTAGCAGGCGTCGGCCAGCACGCCGCGCGAGGCGATGGTCGTTGGATCGTCCGGCCCCAGCAGGTGCTCGCGCGCGGCGAGCGTGCAACGGTAGAGCAGGATGGCCTCGTCGTGCGATCCGGCGGCGCGCAGCGCCCCGGCGAGATTGTCGCGGGCGACCAGCGTGCGCAGCTGGTTGACTCCGAGCGTGCGTTCGCACGAATCCAGCGTCGTGGCGTACAGCCCGATCGCCCGGTCGAACTGCTTGGCCGCACAGCATGCGTCGGCGAGGTTGTTGCGGGAGACGCGCGTGACCGGGTGGTCGGCGCCGAGCAGGCGCTCCCGGTCGGCGAGGGTGTGCTCGAACAGCGGCCTGGCCTCGTCCGTGCGCCCGGCCGCCTGATAGGCGCAGGCGAGGTTGTTGCAGTAGCCGAGCGTGTCCAGATGCGTCGGCCCCAGACGCCGCTGCGCCGCCATGAGCGTGTGCTCCTGCAGCGCGATTGCCTCGTCCAGGCGTCCAGCCGCCCTGTAGAGGGAAGCCAGATTGTTACAGAAAACGAGGGTATCGGGGTGGTCGGGCCCGAGCAGGCGCTGCCCATCGGCCACGAGCGCCCGGCCGTCGGCGATGGCCCGGTCGAGCTCGCCGAGCTGGTACAGGAACCGTCCGGAACGGGCCCGCAGGTGCAGCAGGCGCAGCTGCTCGTCGGGATTGGCGAACCGTCCGCCCACACGCGCATCCAGGTCGGTGATCTGGTCGACGAGCTTGCGCAGCCTGTCCCGGGCGGGGGACGTCTCGTCGTCCAGAAGCTCCGCCTGCTCGAACAGCGCAGCGAGTTCCTCGCTCGGAGTGATCTGGGGCATGACGGGGATGGTACCGAGGGGCGCAAGAAGGCCGAGTTATCCACAGATGACGGTGGTGCGCGATTTGCCTGTGGATAAACGGGTGGCGCGGGCAGGCGTTTCTAGGTTGGGGACGTGGGATCGATGACAGGAAAACGCGGCGAGGATCTCGCCGCCCGGCATCTGCGTGCACTCGGCTGGCGCATCGTCGAGCGCAATTGGCGCTGCTCACAGGGCGAGCTCGACATCGTCGCCCTGGAGCCGCGTCCGGACGGCGCCCCGGCGCGCGTGGTGGCGGTCGAGGTCAAGACGCGCTCGGGATCGGGGTATGGCGATCCGTTGGAGGCGATCACGGTGGCCAAGCTGCGGCGCCTGCGCGGCCTGGCGACGCGGTGGTACCGCGAGCATCCGGGCGTGGGCCAGGGGCTGCGGCTGGACGCGGTGGGCATCGTCAAGCCGGTCGGCATGGCGCCCATGCTGACGCACGTGCGGGGGTTGTGATGACGAACGCATCCGCGTGGTCGGTGGCGCTGAACGGCATGGACGGGCAGCTGGTCGAGGTCGAGGCGGCGCTCGGGGCCGGCCTGCCCAAGACGGTGCTGGTCGGCCTGCCCGACACGGCGCTGTATGAGGCGCGAGACCGCTGTCGTGCGGCCGCGACGGCGACCGGACTGGGGTGGCCGAGCCAGCTGTTGACGATCAACCTGACGCCGGCGAGCCTGCCCAAGGCGGGCAGCCACTACGACCTGGCGATCATGGCGGC
>WRGV01000326.1 GCA_009787035.1 Propionibacteriaceae bacterium
CCGGCCTGACGCTGGAGCGCGTCGCGTACCCGCCCGACGACCAGCTGGCCGCCCGCGCCGTCCAGGCCCGCAACCGGCGCGACGCCGACGAGCACGAGGAGCCGTGCGCATGAGTCACTACTTCGTGACGCCGGACGGCCCGGAGCGCCGCCAGCAGATCGCCGCGCGCATCTGGGGCGACGACTACGCATTCACCACAGCAAACGGCGTGTTCTCGGGTTCGCGGCTCGATCTGGGCACGTCCGTCCTGCTGCGCAGCGTCGCACCCCCGCCGGACGGCCCGCTGCGCCTTCTCGACCTGGGCTGCGGCTTCGGGCCGATCGCGGTCGCGCTGGCGCGCGAATGCCCCTCGGCGCAGGTGGACGCGGTCGACGTCAACGACCGGGCCCTGGAACTGACCCGGGTGAACGCGGCCGCCGCGGGCGTGCGGGTGCGCGTCGGGCGTCCCGAAGACTTCGCGGATGCGGTGTACGACCAGATCTGGTCAAACCCGCCCATCCGCGTCGGCAAGGAGGCGCTGCACGAGCTGCTGCTCACCTGGCTATCCCGGCTGGCCCGGGGCGGGCTCGCCAATCTGGTCGTCGGCAGGAACCTCGGCGCCGACTCCCTGCAGGCCTGGCTCGACGGGCAGGGATGGCCGACCATGCGTCTGGCTAGCGCAAAAGGCTTCCGCGTCTTGCAGGTGGAGGCCCGCGGCATGCCGGATCTGCCCACGGGTGCATGTTAGGCTGACACCGTGATGGGCTTCGTGCGGCGAGCGGCTCCGGGGCTGACCTGCGCAGTCGTTGGGCTGGTCGCGATGGTGCTGGCGCTGGCGCCGGGCATTGCGGTCGCCGACTCGACCGGCCCCGACCAGCAGACCTCCGGCACGCTCACACGCGCCGCCACGCCTGGCGACGATGCCCCGACCGTCGCGATCACCCCGGCCATCGGCGCCGTCCAAAACTGCGTGAACGCCGGCCGGGTGTGGCTCGTCGTCGTCACGGACGTGGGTGCCGCACTGGCCAACAGGTGCATCGACCGTCCCGCCAACGCGGCGGCCGCGCTGACGTCGGCCGGGCTGTCCGTCGAGCGCGACGCGTCCGGCACCATCTGCCGCATCGGCGGTTTCCCGTCCACCGAGTGCCTGGGCGCCACGGCCAACCGCGTCTGGCAGGAGTACACGGCCACCACGACGACCTCGTGGCAGTACGTGCAGCTGAACGCGGACGAGGCGGTGCCCCAAGCCGGCACGCTCGTCGGCTGGTGCTTCGGCTCGCAGTGCACCCCGCCCGACGTCTACACGCTCACGCGCGGGGTCAACATCTTGTCGCGCTTCACCGCGCCCGTCTCGGCCGAGCAGGCGGGCGGTCACATGCCGGCGACGCCGTGGCTCGTCGCCGTCGGTGTCGTCATCGTCGTGGCCGTGATTGGGCTTGCCGTTCGGGCCACCCACCACCGCGCCCGCGGCGCCAACGAAGCCTAGCTTCGTCCCTGGCGGCGTTGCGCTCGGCTTGTGGACGTCATTGTCCACGTCGCCTCGCGCGCCTTGCCAGGAACGAACCTAGCTCNNNTNTNGCGGCGTCGCGTTCGGTTCTACACAAGTTTCGTTAGNCGTTATGTGCAGAGAACGATAGTTTGGCGGATTCGGTTTTTTCGTGATCAGTAGGCTCGTTCGTGTTGGCCAATCACCAACATGGTGGCCGGTCAGGGGGACGCGCGGGTGCGCCTCCTCACCATCCCATCCGACCCAACCAAGGAGAACACCTCAATGAAGAAGGCATGGCTCGGATCCCTGTGCGGCGCGGTTGTCCTCGCGCTCGCGGCGGGATGCACCAGCGGGGCCCAGGCTCCGGCAGGCGGCAGCGGTTCGGCCGCGACCGGTCTGGCGGCGCTCATCGCGCAGGCCCAGGAGATGACCAATGAGCAACTGTTCGCCAAGGCGATCGCCGAGTCGAACGGCAAGACGATGTACGGCATCGGCAACACCAGCCGCGGCGCCACCGCGGCCACCAGCTTCATCGCCGAGCTCACGAAGATCGATCCGTCCTACACCGGCAAGATCGACTGGAGTCAGCCGAAGAACAACTCCATCTTCACGACGCTGAACGCCGACATCACGTCGTCGCAGCACACGTACTCCATGACGCTGATCCAGGACGGCAACCAGATCCAGTCCAAGGAGATCAACACCGGCAACCTGCTCAACTTCATCCCGAAGGAATGGGCGGACGCCAAGGGTGTCGACGTTGCGGCGGACGGCGATCCGCTGGCGCTGGAGACCGTCACCAAGATCTTCATGTACAACAACATCGGCGACACGGGCACCCAGTACGACAACATGTGGGACTTCGTGGCCCCCGGTCAGTCGCCGATGTTCATGGGCGTCAACTCCGAGCCAGTGGGCAAGAACTTCCTCTACATGCTGACGCAGGACAAGTACGCGAAGGTCGTCAAGGCGGCGTTCGACGCACTGCCGGCCGACCAGCAGGCCACGTTCCAGAAGACGGTGGACGCCGTGACGCCCGACGTCGCCACGCTCGGCCTGTCCGGCGACGACGCGAAGTACGCGCTGGCCTGGGTCAAGCTGTGGGTTGCGCAGTACAACGTCCAGACCGATGACGGCCCCATCTGCAACCAGCTGGTCTCGTCCAGCGCCAAGGGCGAGTCGGCGCTGCTGGTGTACTCGAAGCTGCGCGCGATCGAGGAGTCCAGCACGTCCTCGGTCAAGAACGTGACCGTCGCCGCCTACCAGGACGGCTACCAGGGCGCCGGCGGCTTCGGCTACAAGATCTATGAGATGCTGCCGAAGACCAGCCCGCTGCCGTGGACGGCGATGGCGTTCATCTCGTACATGGCCACCACGACCGACGGCTTCTCCGCCTGGAGCAAGGACGTCGGCTCGTACTCCGCCAACCCGACGATCAACAAGGATCACTCCAAGGACGGTTTCGTGGACGGCACCGACGAGTTCCCGGCCAAGGACGACAAGGGTATCGCCTGGTGGACGTCGGACGAGGGCGGCCGCATGGTGATCGAGGATCCTGCCTACGTGTCGAAGACCGCAGTCACGATGAGCGACTGGGTCGACATGATCAACAACGGCAAGTAGCACGGCGCTTGCCCGTGCCTGCGGGGC
>WRGV01000327.1 GCA_009787035.1 Propionibacteriaceae bacterium
CCGGCCTGACCCCGGACTCGACGTTCGCGCAGCTGGTCGACTATTGGCTGGCCGACATCGACCTGGAAGACCGCCTCGCACCTGCCACCAGGGACCGGTACGCCTACCACATGCGCCAGCTCGTCCTGCCCGTCTTCCAGGACCTCACGTTGCGGGAGATCGGCATTGCCCGCTGCGACCAGTTCATCAAGGTCCTGGCGAAGAAGAGCTACAACCGCGCACGGCAGGCCAAGGTGGTGCTCAGGTTGGCGTTCGGGCTTGCCGTGAGGCATGAGATCATCCCGAGGAATCCGATGGACGGGATCGCCCGGCTGCACAAGCCACCCCACGAGGTCGACGCGCTGACCGCGAAGGAGGTGAACGCGATCCGCATCGCGGTCAGGTTCTGGGAAACCGGCCTGTCCGCGACAGGCCCGAGGCCGGATGGGCAGCTGTCGGGCATCATCGAGGTGATGCTCGGCACCTCGGCGCGCATCGGCGAGGCCCTGGCGTTGCGGCGCCGGGACGTGGACGTGACCGGCCCCGTGCCGTCGGTCGCCATTCGCGGCACGATCGCCACACCGCGCGGCAAACCGCCCTATCGGCAGGACCATCCCAAGACGGCGAAGTCGCGGCGCACGGTGGCGATCCCGTCCTTTACAGCCGAAGCGTTGCGGCTACGCCTGGCCCGCATGACGGACACCTCGCCGGACGCGCTCGTGTTCTCCTCCAGGAATGGGACGCCGTTGACCATGAACAACGTGCGCCGTCAGCTGCGGCACGTGTTGGACATCGCCGGGATCGAGCATGTGACGCCGCACTCGTTCCGACGCACGGTGGCCACGGCGGTCAACGACCGTGCCGATGTGGAGCTGGCCGCGGAGCTGCTGGGGCACACGGACTCGAAGATCACGATCCAGCACTACATCAAACGCTCCGAGATGGTGAACCCGCTGACGGCCCAACTGCTGGAGCAGGCCTTCAAACCAGACTGGTGATGGGATCGTCAAATTGACGATCCCGTGCGGGTGTTCCCGGCAAAGAGCGGTGTCGCCAATCTGGCGATACCGGTCGGAGCGGGGTCGCAAATTGTGCGAGGCCGCTCAAGGCTTCGGATGGCCGTTCGGAGCCGGGACAAGCACCATACCTGACAGCGCCAACTGTCCGTCGTACTCAGCGCGTGCAACGAGAGAGGGAGCCAACATTGCGGAACGCTACCTATCAGGTAGTGTTATGCATATGAAAGGCACGACTGGGCGGGTTCGGTCCGAGATCACCGCTGCCCCGATGCGGGCGGTGCGGCCGGTCATGCTGCGCGAGTTGTACGCGAATCCCGAGAAGGAGCTCGTTCGGATGCGCGACCGGGGCACGCTGGTCAAGATCGCCCACGGCACCTACGTCGCCAAGCCAGACCGGATCGCGCCCGACCATCCGTGGAAGCCGGTGTTCGAGGAAGCCGCCATGGCCTACGCCACCGCCGCGTATGGCGACCGGGTGCCGGTGCTCATGGGTGTGGGGGCGGCCCGGCACTGGCATGCGATCCCGCGCGCCATCGGCGTCACCGTCATCGCTGTGCCCGAACCGCACCGGCCCGTCAACCTGGACACGGGCGGACGTGTCGTGTTCACTGTGCGGCGCGCCGAGCCCATCGAAGCGGTGCCCGTCCAGGCCGGGCTGGGTACGATGCGCGTCACCACCATTGAGCAGACGCTGGTCGACCTGGTGCGATTCCCCGAATTGGGGGGCATGCCGGACGAGGTCCACGTGGCGGCCTCCGTGCTGGTGGGCCGAGCCGATACTGTGAAGCTCGATCGCCTGATCAAACAGCTTCCAGACGCAGCTGCGACACGCATGCGGGCGTGGATGGACACTGAAGGAGCCGAACATGCCTGAGCCTTCACGCCGTGCCCGTGTCCGCGGTGTTCCCCGGTCGGCATTCGAACTGACCCCAGAAGATGCCGCCGTGTGGGCTGATCGTTTCGGTGTGGCCGAGGATCAGATCCGCCACGATTTCGTCATCTCGCATCTGCTGGCCGCGATCGCACGGCACGCGGATCGGGTCGTGTTCTTCGGCGGGACGGCCCTGTCGCGCACATTCCTGCCCGACCTGCGGCTCAGCGAGGACATCGACCTGCTCAGCGTCGGTGCCCGTATGCCTGTCGCACCGCTGCTGGATGAGGCCATCCGGGCCAGCCTGGAGCCGGGGTTCGGGCCGGTCACCGCCGACCCGTGGTTGGCCGATGCGCGCCACGACACCGACGGGTGCGTGTTCCATGTCGGCGGCATCGATGTGAAGCTCCAACTGATCGACGGAACCGACTACACGCCGTGGCCCACACAGACGTCCACTGTGATGCTGCGCTACGCGGGCCTGCCGGATATGGCGATGACGACGCTGACTCCTGCCAGTTTCGTGTGTGCGAAGACCTGGCGTGGTCTGAGCCGACTCGCAACGCACCTCGCGACCTCTACGACCTGTGGGCGCTGGCTCAGCGTGGCTACGTCGACGCCGATGCCGCCCGGCTCTTCAAGCAGCGAGGTCCGACCGGCACGTACCCGCGCCGCTGGCTGATCCCGGCCAGGCCTCCGACCGAGGACGCATGGACGGCAGCGCTCGGCCACCAGTGCATCCCCGAAGTCAGCGCCGAGGACGCCTACCACGTTACTGTCGATGCGTGGAGGACTGCTGTCCAGCAGGTGAGCGACGACGAGTTCTAGCAGATCTCCTGGTTGAGATGCTCGCGTTTGCGGTCTCCGACCCTGGGCGCAGCACCGATCGGCTAGTGGGGGGCCTGCTCAGGGGCCACCGGTATGGCGCGGGAGCGACACCGCGCCTGAGCGCTCAGGTGACGCCGTGACGCTCAGCGCTCACTGCTCACTGAGCACCTGACGCCTCAGTAACGCTCAGCGCTCACCCTCTGACGCTCACCCCGTCACACCCGCTCACCCGGACGCTCAGCAGAATCGCCGCCTGACCACTTCCTCAAGGTCACACTGTTGGCAGTCGAGGGGCAAACCACAGGCAACTCATGCACACCTTGGAGATTTCCCTGTTCTCGTTCCATTCAGCAGCCCGTCACGGCACCACAAGCCATCGACGAGGCACGCTCTCGTCG
>WRGV01000328.1 GCA_009787035.1 Propionibacteriaceae bacterium
CCCGCCGATCGGCCGGGGTCGCATCGCTGCCTCCGGCATCGAGTGGCTCGTCGAGGTCATCGGAAGCATCGAAGCGTGGCACATCGTCTGGCATACGGCCATTGTGCCGCACGTCGGGCCGCGGGCTCAGGTAGCCTGTCCGGGTGAACAGCTACTCGATCATCGGCGTCCACCTTCCGGACACCGGCACCACGGATCTCTTCGTCCAGGACGGACGACTCGTCGCCCAGGCTCCCCTCGGTGCGCAGCGCATCGACGCCGAAGGCCTGATCGCCCTGCCCGGCCTGGTGGATCCGCACACGCATCTGCGCGAGCCCGGCGGCGAGACCTCCGAGACCATCGCCACCGGAACCGCCGCGGCCGCGCACGGCGGCTACACGGCCGTGCTGGCGATGCCCAACACCAACCCGGCGATCGACACCCCGGCCAAGGCCGACGCGCTGCTGCGCCGGGCCGTGCTGACCGGGGCGCGCGCCCAGGTCGTCCCCATCGGCGCCGTCACCGCCGACCGCGACGGACAGCACCTGGCCGACCTGGCGGGCATGGCCGACTTCGGCGTGCGCGTGTTCAGCGACGACGGCACCTGCGTGGCCGACCCGTCCGTGATGCGCGCCGCCCTGCACGAGGTCGCCCGCTTCGACGGCGTCATCGCCGAGCACGCCCAGGATCCGTGGCTGGCCGGTCCGGACGCCTGCTGCAGTGAAGACCTCATGGCGGCACGCCTCGGCGTGGCACCTTGGCCCGCCGTCGCCGAATCGGTCATCGTGGCCCGCGATGTCCAGCTGGCGCAGGAGGCCGGAGCCCGGCTGCACATCTGCCACGTCTCCACGCCCGAGTCGGTGGAGATCCTGCGGTGGGCCAAGGCCCGCGGCGTCCGCGTGACCGCCGAGGTGACCCCGCACCACCTGCTGCTCGACGCACAGTGGCTGGCCGGCGGCGACACCACGTTCAAAGTCAACCCGCCGCTGCGCCCACCGGCCGACCTGGATGTGCTGCGCGACGCGCTGGCGCAGGGCATCATCGACATGGTCGGCACCGACCACGCCCCGCACTGCGCCGCCGACAAGGCCGGCGACCTGGCCAGCGCCCTGCCCGGCGTCACCGGGCTGGAGCAGGCCCTGGCCGTCGTCATGGACACCATGCTCGGCACCGGCCGCGGCACCTGGTCGGACGTGGCCCGTTGGATGAGCTACGCCCCGGCCGCGCTGGCGCACCTGTCCGGCCAAGGACGCCCGCTCACCCCGGGCGAACCCGCGACCCTGGTGCTGGTCGACCCGACCCGCCGCGCCGTCGTCGACCGCCGCGTCACCGCATCGGCCTCGCAGAACAACCCCTACGACGGCTTCGAGCTGCCCGACCCGGTCGTGCTCACCATGCGCGCCGGCATGATCACCTACCGGCGCTGAGCATCAGATCTTGAACACCTGGCGCGGGTTGTCGGCGACCAGGCGGATGGCGACGGCGACCGCCTCGTCCTCGTCCAGCTGGTGCGTCACCACCAGCTCGGCCAGGTGCGCGGCGTCCAGACGCCGGGACATGTCGTGGCGTGCCGGGATGCTGCAGAACGCGCGCGTGTCGTCCACCATGCCGGACAGGCGCGAGAACCCGGCCATGCCGGTGACGGCGCGCTTGAAGCGCAACACCGCCTCCGGCTGGTCGAGGAACCACCACGGCACGCCGATGTACACGCCGCGGTACCAGCCGGCCAGCGGCGCCACCTCGCGGCTGTAGACCGTCTCGTCGCACGTGAACAGCACCAGATGGAAGTTCGGATGGTTGCCGTACGCCTCCAGGCCCGTCCGCAGCGCATGGGCGACCTCGACGCGCGCCGGGATGTCGCAGCCGATGTCGGCGCCATACGTGCGCATCGCCGCCTCGTCGTGGCTGCGGATGATGCCCGGGTGCAGCGTCATCACCAGGCCGTCGTCGCAGGCCATGCGCATCTGGTCGGTCACCAGATGGCGGCGCAGCACGTCGCATTCGGACGGCGTCGCCACCCCGGCCCGCGCGGCCGTGAACAGCCGCTGGGCATCGGCCGGCTCCAGGATCAGCGTCTCCAGATCGGCGTGCGAATGATCGCTGCTGACGGCGCCGTGTGCCGCGAAATACGCGCGGCGGTCCTCCATCGCCGCCGTGAAGCCCGCCAGCGTGCCACAGTCGATGTCACACGCCTGCGCCAGCGCGTCCAGGCTCGCCACCCAGTCGGGACGTCCGGGCTCCAGGTACTTGTCGGGGCGGAACGTCGGCACGACCCGGTGGCGCGCGCTGAAGGACGCGTCGGCGGCCAAGACGTCGTGGAAGCCCAGGTCGTCGCACGGGTCGTCGGTGGTGGCCAGGAACTCGATGCCGAAGGCGTCCATCAGGGCGCGCGGGCGCGAGGACGCACGTGCGATCCAGTCGGCGATCTGGTCGTAGATCGCATCGGCCGTCTGCGCGCTGGGGCGCTGCGTGACGCCGAAGATGCTGACCAGCTGGTCGATCATCCAGTAGCGCATCGCCGTGCCGTCGAAGTCGGCCCAGTGCTCGCAGAACAGCCGGAACCCCGCGCGGGCGGAGGTCTCATCGAAGTCGGGCCGCCCCACGCCGAGCTGGAACAGCTCAAGGCCACCCGCATGCAGGATGCGCGTGATGTAGTGGTCGGGGGTCACCAGCAGCGAGGTCGGGTCGCGGAACGGCACATCGTCGGCCAGCCAGACCGGCGGCACGTGCCCGTGCGGCGACAGGATCGGCAGCTCGGCCGTGGCCGCATAGATGCGCCGGGCCACCGCGCGGGTCCCGGGGTCGGCCGGGAAGAGGCGGTCAGGATCGTTGTGCAGCACATGCGCGTTCATGCGCCTCATTCTGCCATCGCGCCGTATGCCCCAAAGCCGAGCCCCCGGTGGGGCCACGATCACTCACACAATCCTCATGAGAGCGACTCAGGGACGATTCCTCCCGCGGTCAGAACCGCACGCATGCGCGGCGACAGCGGCACGGGCCGTCCCGACGCGTCGGCACACACGAGGACGGACGTGGCGCGGGCCAACACGGCGTCGTCGGCAAGCGGATCG
>WRGV01000329.1 GCA_009787035.1 Propionibacteriaceae bacterium
ATGTGCTGCTTCCTGCCGGCATTCCTGCTGGTCGGCGTCGTCCCGATCATCGGCGGCCTCGTCGGGACGTACCTGCCATGAGCGCCGCAATCGCCAAGATCCTCGCGGAGAGAGCAGCCCGGGCGCTTCCGATCACGAGCGTCTCTGGCCTGGACGCGGTGATCGACTGCGATCAGGCCGCCCGCCAGATCGACGCGCTCGGCGCCCTGTGCGACCGATACCCCGGACACCGTCACAAACTGAAACGCCTGATCTTCACTCGACAGATGTCCAGCCCGGATATCTATGCCGAGTGGAAAGGGACGAGACTGATCGTCTCCGTGCTCCCCTTCACCCAAGAGGAATGGCTCACGGCCACCGACGCCCACGAGTGCTACTTCCACGCCGCCGACACGGTGAACCGGCATGTGTACCAGATGGCCCACGAGTTTGACCACATCGTCGCCGAGAATCAACCGACAGTCAGACAGGCCCAGCGCATCGTCGAACAGACAGTGGGCAGATCTGGCACCAAAGCTCGTGTCGCAGCCTACGAACAGCACCTGATCTCAAGCTATGCGATCGACAGTCGAAACGAACTGGTGGCAGAGGCGCTCGCTACGATGATCACGTCACCGCAGATGGCCAGCGCCATCGAGTGGCAGATCTATACCATGCTCACTGGAGAGGGGAAATGCTGATGTGGCTACGAGGATTGAACAACGATGACATCGACGCCATGGTGGCTGCAGCGTGCGCCCACACCTACGAGCCGTCCAACTTCCACCCCATCGACGAGGATTTCCAGGACAAGCTCGCCGCTTACTCGGCAGACACATCGTCGTACGATCCCGCCGATCTGCGCGCCGAGGGATACTCGATCGTCACACTGATCAAAGATGCTCGACGCCGATTCGCCGAGAACTACGACAGGCAGCACGCAGCCGCCTGATCTCATCCACGCCGTCGGCGGGCGAGGATGAAGCCGTCCCAACCCTTGACGCCGACGGTCTGTAGCGCGGTCGCGTCCAGATCGGCGTTCGCGGCAATGTCGTCGAACACGATGACTGCACCGGGACGGGTCAGTCGCAGCGCGGCGGCCAGGTAACCGGGATTGTTCGGTTTACCCGAACCGTGCTCACAAAGCGATCGCGTCGAGCATGGTCATATCGGCGTCACTGATCGTGAAGTCGACCTGGGTGTTCTGCTCGATGAACTCGGGATGCGTCGACTTGGGCAGCGGCAGGGTGCCCTTCTGCAGCGCGTAGCGGATGCACACCTGCGCCACCGACACCCCGCAGCGTCCGGCCACCTGGGCGACCGCGGGGTTGGACAGCAGTTCGCCGGTCGCGATGGGCGAATACGCCTCGACCAGGATGCCGTGCGACTGGCAGTAGGCCACCAGCTCGTCGGGCGTGCAGCCGATGTGGTACTCGATCTGGTTGACGACCGGCGCAATCTCGGCATGGTCGGTGATGTTGGTGATGTCATCGATCTCGAAGTTGGAGACACCGATCGAGCGCACCTGGCCCGCCTTCACGGCCTCTTCCATCGCACGCCACACGGCCAGATTCTCGGGGAAATAGCGGTTCGACAGGTCGCGGAACTTCGCCCACGGACGCGGGCAGTGGATCAGCAGCAGGTCGATCCAGCCGGTCTGCAGCAGCTCCAACGACTGGGCGATCTCGGCCTTGGCGTCCTCGTAGCTCTTGGCGTCGGCCGGCACCTTCGTCGTCACGAAGACCTGCTCGCGCGGCACGCCCGAGTCGCGCAGCCCCTGCCCGACGCCGTCCTCGTTGCGGTAGGCCCGAGCCGTGTCGAGGTGCGTGTAGCCCGCCTTCAGCGCGGCGCGCACCGCGCCCGGCGCGACGTTTTGCGGCGTCTGCCAGGTGCCGAAGCCGAGCTTCGGAATCTGATGGCCGTTCGACAACGTGAAATGCTCTTCCAGAACGCTCATTATCCCCTCCTGGGACCCAGGGACACGCCATCCTCGCCGCGGGGTGAGCCAGCAGCACTGGGCGTTTCCACAACCATCGTTCAGGCTAGATCGCCACCCACCCGCGGTCAAGGGATGGCACCGCTCAGCGATCCTTCTCAGAGCGGACGTACAGGAACGTGCCGACGATCAGGAACAGCACGGTGAGCGCGGCGATGACGACCAGGCTGATGGCCGGGTTGAACAGCACGACGCTGGCATACTGCGCCGTGCCCGCGTACGCCACCGCGCGCCCCAGATCGACGCAGTACGTCATCGGCAACACGCGGCTGAGCACGTACAGAATCCCCGTCGAGCTGGAGATCGGGATGATCACGCCCGACAGGAACATCTGCGGCATCGTGATCAGCATCACGGCGGTGTTCGCGGCCCGGCGATTGCGGACGACGCCGAACACGATCATCGCCACCGCGCCGCCCGACAGGCACATCAGCGGCGACAGCGCGAACAGCACCACCAGCTGCCACCCGGCCAGGTGGATGCCCATGAACAGGCCCACCACGATCACACCGACCCCCGACAGCAGGCCGAGGAAGCTCGACCCGAGGATCTTGCCGATCACGATCGCATACCGCGATGCGGGGCTGACTAGCAGTTCCGCGCTGAAGTTCTCGTCGGAGTCGTCGATCAGCGACGTCATACTCATGGTCGTGCTCATGAACAGCATGTTGACGAACATGCCGACGAGCATGAACTCCCCGAAGCTGAACGGCAGGCCCTTGGCCATGTTCTCCATCAGGTTGCCGCCGATCAGGCCCATCATCAAGATCGGCATGGCCAGCGTGAACGCGATGGTCTGCGGGGTCTTGAAGGTCAAGGTGATGTCGCGGGCCACGACGGCGACGGCCGCGTTGACGAAGCGCCACGCCGCCGACCGGGCCGGGGCCGTCGGGCGTCCAGAATCGGCCGGACGCCGCAAAGCAACCGCGCTCATGCCGCCGCCTCCACATCCCCCGCGACCAGCGCGTCCAGGTCCAGACCGCCGGCGTCACGCCGCATGCACTCGATGTAGGCGTCTTCCAGGGTGGCCACCCCGAGCGAGCGCTTCATCTCTTGCG
>WRGV01000330.1 GCA_009787035.1 Propionibacteriaceae bacterium
GGTCGTGATCGACACGGCCGGCCGTCTCGGCGTGGACGCCGAGCTGATGGCGCAGGCCGCCGCGATCAAGGCGGCCACGCACCCGGACGAGACGCTGTTCGTCGTCGATGCGATGATCGGCCAGGACGCCGTCACCACCGCGCAGGCCTTCGAGCGCGGCGTCGGCATCGACGGCGTGGTGCTGTCCAAGCTGGACGGCGACGCCCGCGGCGGCGCGGCGCTGTCGATCGCGCAGGTCGTCGGCAAGCCGATCATGTTCGCGTCCAGCGGCGAGGGCCTGGACGACTTCGACCTGTTCCACCCCGACCGCATGGCCTCGCGCATCCTGGGCATGGGCGACGTCCTCACGCTGATCGAGCAGGCCGAGAAGACGTTCGACGCCGAACAGTCGCGCAAGGCCGCCGAGAAGCTGCTGCGCGCCAAGAACGAGTTCGGGTTGCAGGACTTCCTGTCCCAGATGCAGGCCGTGCGCCGCATGGGGCCGCTGTCCAAGATCATGGGCATGCTGCCCGGCATGGGCGACATGAAGGGTGCGATCGAGTCGATCGACGAGAAGGAGATCGACCATATCGAGGCCATCATCTATTCGATGACGCCAGCCGAGCGGGCCGACGTGTCGATCCTCAACGGGTCGCGCCGCGCCCGCATCGCCAAGGGCGCCGGCGTCACGGTCAAGCAGGTGAACGACCTGGTGACGCGGTTCGTCGCGGCACGCAAGATGATGCAGTCGATGGGTTCGGGGCTGATGGGCGGCATGGGCGGCGGCGGCCGCAAGCAGCAGCCCAAGAAGAAGGCGAAGAAGGGCGGCGGCAATCCGTCCAAGAAGGCCGCGCAGGCCCGGCTGCAGCAGCGGGCGGCGCACGACCACGCCCTCGACGAGGCTCAGCGTCTGGACGCCACGGGCGCCTCGGCCTTCGGGTTCGACCCGGAGGAGGCGGCCGCGGAGTTGGCCAAGCCGGGTGCCGCGTTCCAGCTGCCGCCGCAGATGCGCCAGATGCTCGACCAGGCGAACAAGGGCCCGCTGGGGCGCTGAGAGGAAGGGCCGCCATGACGTCGTGGCATATCCGGGGCGTGGTGCTTCCGGGACAGGAGCCGCGCGATCTGTGGATCGCCGACGGCGTCATCGTGGACGGCCCGGTGTCCGACGCGCAGACCGTCACCGATTGCTGGGTGATGCCCGGGCTGGTGGACGCGCACTGCCACATCGGCCTGGGTGCCGAGGGCGCGGTGCCGCCGCAGGTGGCGCAGGCACAGGCGCTGGCCGACCGCAACGCCGGCGTGCTGCTCGTCCGCGACTGCGGCGTGCCGTCCGACACCCGCTGGATCGACGACCGCGCCGACCTGCCCCGCATCGTGCGCGCCGGGCAGCACATCGCGCGCACCAAGCGCTACATCCGCCATCTGGGCATCGAGCTGGAGCCCGACCAGCTGGTGGACGAGGTGCGCCGCCAGGCCAAGCGCGGCGACGGCTGGGTCAAGCTCGTCGGCGACTGGATCGACCGGTCGGTCGGCGATCTGGCGCCCAGCTTCCCGGCCGAGGTCGCAGCGCAGGCGGTGGCGGCCGCGCACGAGGAGGGCGTGCGCATGACCGCGCACTGCTTCGGCGAGCAGTCGGTCGCCGAGCTGGTGGCGGCCGGCATCGACTGCATCGAGCACGGCACGGGACTGTCCGACGATGTCATCGAGCAGATGGCCGCACGCGGCACCGCGCTGGTGCCCACGATGTGCAACCTGGACAACTTCCCGCTGTACGCCTTCGAGGGCGAGGCGAAGTTCCCGGTCTACACCGCGCACATGAAGGATCTGTTCGCCCGCCACCACGCCACGCTGGGCAAGGCGCGCGAGGCCGGGGTGCCGATCTACTGCGGGACGGACGCCGGCACGGTCGTCACGCACGGGCGTGCCCCCAGCGAGGTCGAGCACCTGGGCCGCATCGGCGATGCCGACTTCGCGCTGGGCGCGGCCACCTGGCGGGCCCGGGCCTGGCTCGGTGCCGGCTGCCTGGACGTGGGTGACTCGGCGGACCTGGTCGTCTATCCGGCCGACCCGCGCGAGGATCTGCGCGTCGTGTGTGGCCCGAGCCTGGTCATCCTGCGCGGACAGATCGTGGTCGGGGGCCGCTGACATGGCGCGGGTGCTGATCATCGTGGACGTCCAGAACGACTTCTGCGAGGGCGGATCGCTGGCGGTGGCCGGCGGGACGGACGTGGCGCGCGCGATCAGTCGGCACGTGGCCGAGCATGGCGACGAATACGCGCTGGTCGTGGCCACGCGGGACGCGCACGTCGACCCCGGCTCGCACTTCAGCCCGACACCCGACTTCGTCGACTCCTGGCCGCCGCACTGCGTCGTCGGCACGCCGGGGCAGCGCCTGCACCCCGAGCTGCGTCTGGAGCGCCTCGATGCGGTCGTCGACAAGGGGGCCTACGAGGCCGCGTACTCCGGTTTCGAGGGCGTGGACGCCTGGGGACGCCCGCTGGCGCAGGTGTTGGCCGGCCGCGGCATCACCGAGGCCGACGTCGTCGGCATCGCCACCGATTTCTGCGTGCGGGCGACGGCGCTGGACGCCGCCCGGGCGGGTCTGCGCACGCGCGTGCTGCTCGGCCTGACCGCCGCGGTCGCCCCCGCGCGCATCCCGGAGGTGACCGCGGAGTGGACGGCTGCCGGTATCGACGTCGTGTCGTAGCCGTACCTGGTAGCCTCGCGCCATGCCTGTCGATCTGGGGCGCCCGCTGGCGCCCGATCCCTATGCCGCGTTTCCCACGGTGCCCGCCTTCGCGCTGACCAGCACGGATTTCACCGAGGGCCAGCCGTTGGGCCGGGCGCAGACGGCGGGCGGTGGCAGTGCCTCGCCGCAGCTGTCGTGGTCGGGTTTCCCGGCAGACACCCGCAGCTTCCTGGTCAGCTGCTTCGATGCGGACGCGCCGCGCGGCGGCTCCTGGCACTGGCTGCTGGCCAACATCCCGGCGGCCGTGACGTCGTTGCCCGCGGGGCAACCCGCGTCGGTGCCCGCCGTGCTGGGGCGGGTG
>WRGV01000331.1 GCA_009787035.1 Propionibacteriaceae bacterium
ATGCCGGTGATTGCGGTGACGACCAACACGGCCGCGAGCAGCCACAGCCACTGCCAGGTCAGCAGGTCGGTGGGCCGCGAGCGGCCCGACTGCACCCACCAGAACGCCATGATGGCGACGGTGATCGCCATGGAGATCAGCGTCCCGCGCAGCTGCGCGCACCGGCGTTCCGCTGCCTTGCCCACGCGGGCAGGCGAGTAGCACGTCAGAAAGGCGTAGTCCTCTGGATCGAGACGCATGCACCCATGCTAATGCTTGGGTGTGACAGCGCCTGATCGGCCACTGGCAGCACACTGTGTTCTGGCTGTGATCTTGTTTCACGCGCGCGTGCGCGCGGTGTCAGTAGAACAGCTGCTTGTTCACCAGGTTGCGCATCGGTCGTCCGTCCAGAAGCCGGGCTGTGTTGTCGAGAAACAGGTCGATGATCCGGTAGATCTGGCTCGTGCAGATGGCCGCCGTGTGCGGGCTGATGAGCACGTTGGGCATGTCCCACAGGGGGCTGGCGGGGTCGAGCGGCTCGTGCGCGGTGACGTCGAGGGCGGCGTAGGCCAGGCGCCCCGACGCGAGCCCGGCGACGAGCGCGCTCTCGTCGATGCAGCTGCCGCGCCCGACGCTGACGACGATGCAGCCCGGCTTGGCCGCCGCGAGGACGTCCGCGCTGATCAGGTTGTCGGTGCCGATGGCCGCGGGCAGGCAGTTGACGAGGACGTCCGCCCTTGCCGCGACCTCGATGAGGTCGTCGTCGGTGTGCATCTGGACGCCCGGGACGTCCTTCAGCGTGCGGTTGACGCCGATGACCGTGGCGCCGAACTGCTGGAACCGCTGCGCGACCTCGCGCCCGATGCCGCCCAGGCCGACGACGACGACCGTCATCTCGAAGAGCATCCGCATCGGACGCTGCGGGGCCCACTCGTGCGCCTGCTGGTTGTCCTGCATCCAGGGCAGCTGCTTGGCGCCGGCGAGCGCGCCGAGGACGGCGAACTCGGTGAGTGCCTGCCCGTGCGTGCCCGCGGACGTCGTCACGATCAGCCGGTCCAGATCGGCGGGGGCGAGGTTCGCGGCCCGCAGCTGGGCGCCGCCGCCGGCCGCCATGGTGTGCAGCCAGATCAGGTTGGGGTTGGCCTCGACGACGCGGTGCAGCAACGTGGCGGAGTCGTGGGGGACGCCGAACAGCACGTGCGCGCTGGTGCACATCGCCTCGAATCGCTCCTGGTCGGCGGGTGGCAGGTGCCAGTCGGCGTGGATGTACAGCTCATTCTCGTAGCGCTGCGGCGGCATGAGCGCCGGATCGTACAGCACCTCCAGCCGCGGGTTCCCGGCGGCGATGAGCGCCGCCTGGGCCGGCGTGATGGCGGTGCCGATGGCCACACGCAGTGTGTCGGGGAGATCGTCGGGGAGCATGTCCAAGCCTCTTTCCATGGTGTGCTGCCGGGGGGACGGGGGGGCGGAACGGCCGTGGCGGAGGCGGCGGGATTCGAACCCGCGACGGGGTTTATGCCCCGAACCCGCTTAGCAGGCGGGCGCCATAGGCCGACTAGGCGACGCCTCCAACGCGCCACCACACTACCGGGTTGGGTCAGATGTGGCAAAGCACATAGGGAAACGCTGGTTCTCGCAGGTCCCGGTGCCGGCGTGCGCGCCACCCCAGCGGGACGGCCTGCAGTCGGCGCTTCCATGGGCACGATGTCTGTTCCGCGCCGCGAGGGACGAAATGTGTTCCGCGGACAGCGAAGGCGCCGTCCGGTGGGTCGCGGGGTCGGTTTCAGGTGGGACAAGGGGAGCCTCGGTCGGGCCGACACCAGACCCGTCCGGATGAGGCTTTGGCCTTGTGAATTACGCCATTGTCATTTCCCATCGTCGTTTGCATCGGGTTGGTGCCATGCACTAAAACTGATCGCACGTCGCTTCCATGGGGGAGCGGTCGCATAGCTCGGACGAGGGCTGGTCCAGATGGTGGGCGTGCCCACCACGCCGATGGGTGACGATGTCGGCGGTCACCAGCATCCTTCACTCGAGCGGTCGGTCGGAGCGTCACCGATCCCCGATCGGCGTAGCCAGGGGTGCCGCAGCGACCCATACCCGATGCGGCGCCCCTGGTTCATATCTGGGGTCCGGACGCAGCACGTCCGGACATGCCCGAGCCGCAGGCCCCCGCCGCCAGCGTCGCGCTCAGGCGGCAAGCAGGTCGGATCGATGGGCCCGGAGAGCCTTGACGCCGACGCAGCAGCGGTAGCGGACCATCGCGGGGCTGGTGTGGTGGCGGCGTGCGGCCTCGCGCCCGGACAGGCCGTCGCAGTACACGCTGCGCAGCACGGGCTCGCTGGCCCGCGGCAGCCAGCCGGCGCTGGCGGCGATCGCCAGGATGCCGGCCGCGTCCGGCTCGTCCTCGGCCACGGTGTCGGTTGGGGGCTGGTCGACGGCGCGGTGCAGGCGCGCGTACGAGCGGCTCAGCTCCTTGAGCGTGTCGAGGGCCAGGTTGACCAGCAGTGCGTGCGGACGGGTCGCCACCGGATACGTCATGATGCGCAGCCAGGCGGTGGCCACGTAGTCGCCGAGGTCGTGGTGCGGGTCGCGGCTGGCCAGGGCGGACAGGCGTGGCGCGAGCAGATGGAGGACGGCGCGCCCGGCCCGGCGATCGCCATCCTGCGCGGCGCGCAGCGCGGCCGCGGCCAGGTCGTCGCTGTGGGCGGCCAGGTCGGCCCAGGTGCCCAGGCCGTCCGGGCGCGGCGGCAGGACGCCGCACCACCAGGACGCGGGTGCGGGTCCGCTGGCGCACAGGTCGTCCCAGTCGGCATCCAGCGCGGTGCGGACGCGGCGCATGTCGGCGATCGTCATGATGGCTCCCTTCGGCGGTAGGGGGGATACCTCTAGCCTGCCGGGGTGCTGTTGGCCGTCATGTTGTCACGGCTCGTGGCCTTGTTGTCGCGGCGCGCCAACGTGTTGTCCGTCGTTACCGAGGTGTTGTCCGAGGGGTCGGGCGCGCGTGTCGCAGCGGCGATCC
>WRGV01000332.1 GCA_009787035.1 Propionibacteriaceae bacterium
CCCGGCGCCGGACACCGCGGTCAGGCCGACCGCCCGCACCACGAGCCATGCGACCGCCCCCGACAGGCCCGTCGCCCACCACAGGACCGCGGCGACAGCGGACGCCGCCGCCATCACCATCACCAGCGGCGCGTACAGCGCCCGAACACCCCGCCACGAGGCGCGCGCCCACACGTTCACCCCGGCCATCCCCGTCAAGAGCACGGCCAGCAGCACCGGAGCGACCCCCAGGGCCAGCACCCACGCAACCACGTCCATCCCCTGATGCAGCGCGCGGACCGGCACGCCGGCGACGCCGACAACTAGGCTCACCAGTCCCGTCAGCGCCCCCACGACAACCAGCAGCGACGCGGCCAGGCCCGCCGCTCCCGCGGCCCGAGCGATGCGGAGGCGCGGTGCAACGCCGTCCGCGCGCGAGGACGCGACCCCGAGCAGCCCGAGCGCCACGGCCGCGGCCAGCACGACCAGCGCGGCCCACATCACGGCCGTCCCGGCATGGCCCGCCGCGCAGGCGGCCACCACCGTGGGCACGCCCCACAGGCCGGCGGTGACGCCGAGGCCGGCGGCCACCAGGCATCGAATGAGCGATCGGATGTCGCGGAACGCGGACTGGATCATGGAACACTCCCGGGCAGAACTAGACGGGGGTCTGGATGCGGGGGTCCACCGCAGGCACAGGGTTATGCGGTTGTTGTTATCTCGGTCTCAGCTGTGAGATAGGGGAATCCTAGCTGCATGCGCCCACCACGCGGCGCATGTCTCATGTGTTCACTCAGCGCGAACATGCATCGGCGGTGCCCGCCTCGGCCGCCGGGCGGCCCGTCCGGCTCTCTCGTCTTCCCTCGACCTCATGCCATCAGTCTGGCAGGCGGCTCCGACAGTTTTCCGCGACCGAGCAGGCACCACCGCCCTCGGCCTAAGCTGGCCTCATGAATGCCGTTCTGGATGCCATCGCCGCCCGCTACTCCTGCCGCAGTTTCACCGCCGAGCCCGTCTCGCGCGCCGATCTGGAGACGATCACCCGCGCCGGCGTGTCGGCGCCGAGCTCGCGCGGCCACGCCCCGTGGCGCCTGGTCGTCGTCACCGACGCCGGCCTGATCCAGGACATCTCCGACTCCGCCCTGCGCCTGCTCGCCCGCCACGAGGCGGGCGTGCCCGACCGTTTCCCGACCGGGCAGCTCACGCTGTTCTACAACGCGCCCGCCGTGATCATCGTCGCGGTTCGCCACACCTGGGACTACACCAGCGAACAGCTGGACGCCGGCCTGCTGGTCGAGAACATGACGCTGGCCGCCACCTCGCTCGGCCTGGGCAGCCTCATCTGCGGCTTCGCCACCCAGGCCTTCCGCGACCTCAAGAGCACCGACCCGGCCCGGCTGTGCCAGCTGCTGCGCATCCCGGACGGCTACGAGATGGCCGTCTCGATGGCGGTCGGCCACGTCGGCACGCCGCGCGCCCCGCACCTGCCCGACACGAGCGTCGTCACCTACATCTAGGCATTGTCAGCGGGCGTCGCCGGGGGTTCGGACGAATCCTGCACACCGGCCTGCGCGGACGATTCGCCCTGGGCAGGCTGATCGGCGGCGCTTGGCGCATCCGGTGCGGCCGGAGCACCGGCCGCTTGGGGCGCCTGGGTCCCTGTCCACGGCGCGGGCACGCCGACACCGACCTCGGTCGGCGCCGCCGGCGCCGCCGGAGCCTGCGCGGCAACCGCGTCGGCCGCACCGCGGCGGCGTCCGAGAAGCCAGCCGATAGCCGCGGTGATCGCCGCGACCAGCACGATGATGCAGGCGAACTGCACCACGTTCAACAGGCCGCGCCCGAACTTGCCGGTCGCGCTCGGCGCGACCACGGCCGCGCGTCCCGCCGCACCCGCAGCGCCGCGGTAGGCACCGTAGCCACCGGCGCCGCCAAAGCCACCGGCCGCACCCGGCGTCCGTCCGGCCCCGAAGCCCGCACCGCCGCTGACCCGGCCAGTGCCACTCGCACCGCCACGCTCACGCCCGGCACCCGGCGTGAAACCCGCCGCACCCGGCGTGAAGCCGCTGGCGCCTGGCGTGAAATCACCCCGACGCTCACCGCCGAAGCCAGCACCCGGCGTGAAGCCGCTGGGCAGCGCGCCCCCGCTGGGGAACGTGCCGCTCGGGAAGGCGCCGCGCTCGCCCGGCGTGAAGCCAGCCCCCGCCGGGAGCCCGCTGTACGTCCGGGCGCTCGCCGCGGTGAGCGACGAACTCGGCATGGTGAACCAGTTCAGGAAGCCCGTTGTGGCGACGCTGATGGCACCGAAGACCACGGCGACGGCGAGCAGCCCGGCCCACACGCCACGCGGCCACTTCACGAACCGTCCGACCACCGACTGCAGCGCACCCGCGTTGAGCCCGACGTGCACGCCCGCGAACACCACCAACAGCGCCGCGGTCAGCGCATGGATGCCCGGCCAGG
Source organism: Propionibacteriaceae bacterium (assembly GCA_009787035.1). Lineage (GTDB taxonomy): Bacteria > Actinomycetota > Actinomycetes > Propionibacteriales > Propionibacteriaceae > WRGV01. The sequence continues at coordinate 2,443 of WRGV01000332.1, forward strand.
CGTTGGTCGCCAGCGCCAGCCGCGATCCGGCCGCAGCCGGCCGCACGACGAGCCCGGACAGCAGCAGCGCCAACAGATCGAGCACCAGCAGGATGCCCACGACCAGCCCGACGCGGGCACGGCCGCTCGCCTGCGGGCCGGACAGCCGCTGCACGAGCCGCGCCAGGCCCTCCCGGTTGAGAATCAGGTGGACGATCACCAGCACGACCACCGCCGCGCCCATAGCCTCATGGAAGCCGAGCGACAGCCATGCGGGCTCCCACAAGGCCAAACCCACCGCAATCACCAGCAGCACGTTCACCGGCACCAGCCATCCGGTGCGTTTTTCTTGCTCGCCCGTCGAACTCACCGTCTGCGCCTGCGCGCTCACCGTACTCATAGTTCGATCCTCCAACTTGCTGTTCGTTCTCAGTTCAATGTCTATGTGTCAGCCGAACGTCCGGACGCGCCCGAGGGACAGCGTGCTCGTGGTCGGCAATGGCTCGGTCGAGTCGGCCAGCTCCACCTGCTGCCCCACCGACAGCCCCTGCGTGATGGCCGCCATCGTGTCGCCCAC
>WRGV01000333.1 GCA_009787035.1 Propionibacteriaceae bacterium
AGGCGTGAGCGACGGCGCCGCCCCGGGACGGGTCAGCGCCCGTCCGATCTCGTGCAGCACGGCGAGGGCCGCGTTGACCTGCGTCGGGGTGACGTCGGGCGGGATGAAGCTGCGATCCCTGATTTCGTCCAGGAAACTGGGGTCGATGCACATGCCGTACTTGTCGACGTAGTACGGCACCGCCAGGGCCCAGATCCAGGCGCCGTCCGTCCGGAAGCCCATGGGGACGCACGGCTCGGCGTCCGGATCGTGCTCGTCGGTGCCCCGGCTCGTGCTCTGGGCGACGACGCGTCCGGCGCGCAGGTACGCGAGCACGAGGGGACGGATCTGCGGCCAGTCGGCCGGCGTGCGCCCATCGGGGGCGCGGTTGCCCAGGGCAATGTGCATGTCGGGCACGTCCGGGTGTCCGGTGCTTCGTGTTGGCATGCTCGCAGCGGTCATGATCGTCCCTGTCCATCGGGGTTGGAGGGGTGACGTGCGGGGATCGCGGGGATCGCGGGGATCGTGGGAATCGGATCGGGGAATCCGGATCGTGACGGCCAACCGAGATCCATCGTAGGGCGAAGGCCGGGGTCACCGCGAGGGGTGACGGATAGCGGAAGCCGCGGGTGGGACATTCGTCCCCCGCTCGGCGGTAGTGTCGTCGCGTGGGCGCGCATCGAGCGGGGAGGGGGACGAGTTTGTCCCGGCCCCCGATCTTCACGCCCGCGTTCTGCAACATCCTGCTGGCCGATCTGATGATCCGCACGTGCACGTTCATGCTCATCGCGCTGGTGCCGCTGTATGTGCTAGACAGGGGCTATTCGGCGACCGTCGCGGGGCTGACGACGACGCTGTACACGGGCGCCGCGCTGGTCGTGCGTCCGTTCTCGGGGCGGCTGGTCGATCTGCGCGGGCGGTTCACGATCATGCTGGCGGGGTCGATCGTCTACTGCCTGGCGACGGGGTGCTACCTGTTCACCATCCCGATCTGGCTGCTGCTGATCGTGCGGGCGCTGCAGGGCGTCGGGTTCAGCTTCAACGGCACGGCGCTGATGACCATGGCCACCGACGTGATCCCCGAGTCGCGGATGTCCGAGGGAATCGGCTATCTGGGCTTGTCACAGACACTTGCCCAGGCCTTCGCGCCCGGCCTGGCGCTGGTGATCAAGAACGCCTACGGGTATCGCGTCGCGTTCGTCGTGCTGTGCGTGTTCGCGGTGCTCAACTTCGTGGCGCGCTTTCCCCTGGGGGCCATCGAGCGGCGCACGACCGCGCGGGACGCTGGGACAAACGTTCCCCAGGATGCGGTGATCGGGACGCCGCCGGACGATTCGGACGCGGCGGAGGCCACAATGTCCCACGCCTGGTGGCAGCACCTGGTCGATCGCGACGCGCTGCGTCCGGCGGTGCTGATGTTCCTGGTGATGCTCGCGGTGACGGCGGTGATCACGTTCCTGGTGGCGTACGCGGTGGGGCGCGGCATCGCCAACCCGGCCGGATTCTTCACGGCCGCGGCCGTCGCCGTGGCGGTGGCGCGGCTGACGGTCGGACGCCTCCAGGCGCGTTTCGGGGTGAAGTGGGTTGTCGGGCCCGGGTTGTTGCTGCTGACGGCCGGGCTGTCGGTGATCTGGCTGGCCGCGGGCCTGCTGCCCCTGCTGGGCGCCGCCGTGCTCTACGGCCTGGGTCTGGGCGCGGTGCAGCCGGCGCTCAACTCGCTGGCCGTGCTCGGCACGACCCGGCGCACGCGCGGCGTCGCCAACTCGACGTTCTTCATGTCGATGGACCTGGCCCAGGCCGTCGGCGGCGTGTCGCTCGGCAGCCTGGCTGCGGTGGTGGGCATGGGGCCGATCTTCGGCGTCTGCGCCGCAGCGACGGCGCTGGCGTTCGTGGTGTTCGCCGCGATGCGTCCGGGGAAGACCTGGCCCGTTGTTGCCTCCGGGCTATCATCTGCACGATAGCTGCCGGCCGGGCCGGCACCGGCACCAACCCCACCGGGAGCCTGACATGCCTTACCAAACTGATCTTCTCTCAACTCGCCGACCTCGCGATCGATGCCGGCACGCCGGGCGGCTCGGCCCGCCTGGAGTTCGAACACCGCATGGCCGTCGATATGGCCGAACACCGCGACCGCATGTATACCCAGACCGCCCGGATCCAGCGCTGGGTCGGCGATGGCTGGCTTGGACGGTGGTTGGTGCGTGCGTTCGTGGACGACCGCTTCCGGCAGGGGCCGTCCACCCGAGCCTGGCGTTCCCGCGCCGAGGGCGAGGAGGAAGTGGCCGGTTGGCTCGACGCGCTGGAGGTGTTTGGCGTTGTCACGCTGCATGACCGGGTGATCCCGGGCGCCCGGAGCAACATCGATCATCTGGTGGTCACGCCCTGGGGCGTGTACGTCATCGATTCGCGCCGCTACGTCGGCCGGTTCCCCGAGCGCACGGCCGACGATGGCCTGATGGTGGACGGTCGCCGCCGCGACGGGTTGACGAACGGCGTGCGCAGTCAGTGCGAGCCGGTGCGGCAGGTGCTGGGCGCGGACGTGCCGGTGCGCGGCATGCTGTGCTTCGTGGACGCGAGCTGGCCGCGGTCGGGCCGGGACTTCGACGTGCGCGGCGTCCGGGTCTGCTGGCCCGAGCGGTTGCGCCGCGAGCTGCTGTCGCGGTCGTCCCCCATCGTGGACGTGCCCGCGGTCGCCGCCGTGCTCGCCGAGGCGTTCCCGCCGGTCGTCCCCTCGGTGCCCGTGCTGCGCGACGATTGCGGCGACGGGATCGACGATCGCCGCGTCGTCGTGTCCACGCTGTCTGCCTCGTTCGAGGACGAGTGGGAGGCTCCGGCCCGCGTCGATGCCTGATCGGGCGTTGAATGGAGTCATGCGAAGCAAAACCATCGTCATCACGGGGGCGTCGGACGGCATCGGCGCCGCCGCCGCGCGCCGGCTGGCCCGCCGTGGACACCGGCTGATCATCGTCGGACGTTCGCCGCAGAAGACGGCCGCCGTCGCCGCGATGACGGGCGCCGA
>WRGV01000334.1 GCA_009787035.1 Propionibacteriaceae bacterium
GAACGGATGCCCGATCGGCACCGGATGCGGCACGGGCGCGTCCGGATCGTCGCGCCACAGATGGCTGGCGACCGTGATCTCGGTGGGCCCGTAACCGTTGGCGTAGGCGCCGGCGCCGCGGGCGCGCTCCACCAGGTCGGGGCTGGCCGCGCTGCCACCGGTGACCAGCTTGGGCAGCCCGGGCAGCAGGCTGGCACGGAAGTACGGCGGGGGCAACACGGCGGTCGTGACGCCGGTGTCGCGCGTGTAGGCGAGGAAGCGCGCGCTGTCCAGCATGACGTCCTCGTCCACAATCACCAGCCCGGCCCCGTTGAGCAGCGCGACGAAGATCTCCCAGGCCGAGACGTCGAACGTGTAGTTGCTGAACTTCAGCATGCGGTCCTGGGGGTCGATGCCGACCGCGCGCGCGGCCTGGCGGGCCAGGTTCACCACGCCGTGGTGCTCGATGAGCACGCCCTTGGGCTTGCCCGTGGTGCCCGAGGTGTAGATGCAGTACGCCAGGTCGTCGGGCCGGTTGACGTCGTCCAGCGGCGCGCCGCCGGCCTGGTACGACGCGGGGTCGAGCAGGTCGAGGCTGGGCAGGCCGCCCGCATCCATGTCGGCGCCGAACGTGAGGACGATGACGGGTTCGCTGTCGTCGAGCATGCCGGCCAGGCGGGGGTCGGCGGGGTCGAGGACGAGGTACGCCCCGCCGGCGCGCAGGGTCGCCAGGATCGCGATGATGCATCCGAACCGGCGCTGTCCGCTGATCGCGACCAGCCGGTCGGGGACGACGCCGCGGGCCCGCAGCGTGCGCGCGAGCGCATCGACCCGCTCGCCCAGCTGCGCATACGTCATGGTGGCGTCGCCGTGCACCAGCGCCACGCGGTCGGGCCAGGCGGCCACGGCGGCGGCCAGGCCCGAGCCGAGCGTGCCGGTCGTGCCGTCGGTGTCCGCGCCGCTGAAGCGCTCCACCAGCAGGGCGCGCTCCGCGGCGTCCGTCTCTTCGATGGCGTCGACCGGCCGGTCGAGCCCCTGCGTGAAGCCCGTCAGCACCGTGGCGAACCGGTGCAGCAGCGCCGCGATCTCGGGACGGTCGTAGCGGGCCGGGTCGTACAGGATCTCGGCGCGCAGGTGCGGCGTCAGCCCGATGCGCAGGCCCAGCGGATAGCTGGTCTGTTCGCGGGCGCCGAGCAGCGATACGGTCAGCCCGTCGGGTGTCGGCTGCGACGACACGTAGTAGTTTTCGACCGCGACGATCGTCGAGAACAGGTCGCCGCCGGCGCGTCGCTGGATGTCCGCCAGCGAGCAGAAGCCGTTCTCGGCACCGGCCAGCGCCTGCACCTGCTGCTCGTGCAGGAAGTCGCGCACGCTCTGCCCGGCCCGCGTGCGCACCCGGGTGGGGATGGTGTTGATGAACAGCCCCGGCATCTGTTCGACGCCCGGCAGCGGGACGTCGCGGCCCGAGGTGACCGTGCCGAACATGACGTCATCGGTGTGGTTGTAGCGCTGCAGCAGCAGGCCCCAGGCCGCGCCGCACCACGTGGACACGGTCGAGCCCTCGGCGCCGGCCAGCTGGGTCAGCCGGGCGGCCACGTCGTCCGGAAGCTCCAGGCTCGCGGTGTCGACGCCGGGGGTGGACGTCGCGGCGGCCCGCATCCCGGGGATTCCGACCGGGACGCCGTGGCCGGCCAGCGCCTCGTCCCAATGGCGCAGCGCCTGCTCCCGGTCGCGGTGGCGCAGCCAGCGGACGTACTGGCCGAACCGCAGCCCGGCCTGGTTCTGTGCCTGCGCGGCCGCCAGCAGGTCGGGCAGCGCCGTCCCGGACGCGAGCGCGGTGCACGCGCGCAGGAAGTCGCCCAGCACGATGGGCAGGCTCCACCCGTCGACGACGATGTGGTGCAGGCTCCAGATCAGCGCCGTCCGGTCGTCGCCCAGCCGGACGTAGGTCACCCGTACCAGCGGGTCGCGCTCCAGGTCGAAGCCGCGGGCGACATCGGCGTCCCGCAGCGCGGCGAGCGCGCGTGTGCGCTGGTCAGGCGGCAGATCCGACAGGTCGGTCTGGTGGAAGTCCGGGCGCCGCTGCGCCAACACGACCTGCCGGGCCCGCCCGCTGGAGTGGGGCACCGTGAAGGCCGTCCGCAGCACGTCGTGGCGTGCGGCGAGCACGTCGAGGGCGTCGCGGACGAACCCCGCCGGCAGCGGACCCTCCACCAGGAACGTCTGCTGCAGCACGTACTCGCCGCTGCCCGGCTCGCGCAGGCTGTGGTAGAGCATGCCTTCCTGCAGCGGGGTCAGATCGTAGACGTCGGCGATGGTGGGGGACATATCAGGCCATCCCTTCGAACAGTGCGCTGATCTCGTCGAGCTCGGCGGACGCCCTGCCCGCGATGTCGGCCAGCGCCTGGGCGTACCCCGCACAGAACGCCTCGACGCCGGCGTCGTCGAACAGGTCTGGGGCCCAGGCGACGTCGAACGCCAGCTGTCCGCCCACGATCTGCCCGTTGAACGCCAGCCCTGTGCTGAGCGTGTCGCCCGGTGCGCACGGCGATCCGGGCGGCAGCGGCGACGGCGTGACCGGCATGCCGTCCGGACGCTCGGCGTCCAGCTCACCCAGGTAGTTGAACGACAGCCGCGGCCGCGCCCGCGTGGCGTCGTCCGGCAGCAGGCCGAAGCCGACGCCGCCGTGCGGCACGGCGGCCAGCGTCTGCGCGGCGGCGTCCACCAGCTGCGACAGGTTCTCGCTGGCCCCGATCGTGACGGGGAAGGTGCACGTAAACCAGCCGACGGTGCGGTCGATGTCGATCGGGCGCGTGGGGGAGTGTCGNCCGTGGCCTTCCAGCTCGAAGCCCAGGCGNCGCTGGCCGGTGACGCGCAGCGCCGCGAGCGCGAGCCCCGCGGTCAGCACGCCGTTGATCGACGCATCGGCGTGGTGCGCCAGCGCGTCGGTGACGGCGGCGTCCAGGCGGATCTCGCGGTGGCGCTGCGGGGTGCCCGGCGCCGCGGTGCCGGCGGG
>WRGV01000335.1 GCA_009787035.1 Propionibacteriaceae bacterium
CGAATCCAGCCCCGCCCCCGGGAACGCCGTACTCCGCACCGCTCAGGCTCGCACCGCCCAGCCCGGAGAACCCGGCAACGCCTGCCGCCGTGATCTGCGTGGTGGCGCCGGTGTTCCCCGCCGACCCGCCTGGGACTGGGATTGCCTTGTTCACCGCGGCGTTCATGGTGTCGAGGATCTGTTGGGCTTTGGCGTTGGCCGTCGCGGTCTGCGCGGCCGTGTAGGCGGTGGCCGCGGCGGTTCCGGTCAGCCACTTGTGGGTGTTGTCGTCCGACCAGTCCTTCGTCTGCTTCACGTACGTGGCCATCGCCGCCGCGGACCGCAGCTTGCCACTCGACGGCTGGTACGTGTCGTAGGCGGTGATCTTCTGCACCGTGGTCTGGTCGGGGATCAGGCTCGTGAGGCCGTCGAGCTGCTTGGCTGCGGTGCGCATGGCATTCCGGGCCGTCGTGTTCGCGCTGGTCCAGGTGCTCAGCTTCGACTGTATCGACTGGACCTGGCTCAGCAGGCTGTTGGCCTGGGTGGTGGCCGCGGTGCCCGTCTGGCCAGTCAGGCCGGGGGCGTCCAGGAACAGCTGCAGCGAGGCCGCGCAGTCGGCGAGCGTGCTGACGGCGGTGCTCGCGGCTTGCTCTTCTGCGCTGTCGCCTTCGGTCAGGTCGCTCAGCTGGGCCACGGCCCGCAGGTCGTCGAGCGCGCTCATAGTGACTCCTTCATCCGGAAGGCCCGGCTCATGGTTCCGGGCGTTCGCCGCCAGGCGGTGTGCGGGGCGCCTGACGCATCGTCCAGCCTAACGCTGCACACGCCCCAGCGAGAACACAAACCTGCACATGCATGCATCAAATTTACGAGTTGCGGACTTGATGAGCCCGTCGTGGCGGCACAGGAGTGGTGAGCGTCGGTCACTGGGTAGACGCCGGCGTCTGGGGTGCCGTCGTGATGGGGTGAACGGTCCATCCATGACCGGATATAGACAGATATCTCACAGAAACGACCGGCCCCGATGTATATGGAGGCACCCTCGCCGGTCGCGTAACCAGGCCTGCGCCGGGCGGCCAGTGCCGCGCACCGCTGGGCGAGCATGTCCAGGTCGTTGCAGGCCTGCCACAGCGGGTCAGTGGTCATGTGAGAGATGCTCCGTGCTGAGATGTCCGGTCTGCCGTGCCATACGGGCGGGGATTCGGACGATGTGGGGCGCCGCGCGGCGCGCAAAGCCGCATCGGGACGGGCGGTGACTCCGTCCGCCCCGATACGGCGACGTGCGCGCCGTGGTGGGACGAGCTGACAGAGACTGTCAGCTGAACATGCTGGCGCCCTGCTTGTCGATGCTGCCGAACTGGTCGTTTGCCTCGGACAGCTGGGTCGAGATGGTGCTCAGGGTCTGGCGGATTTCCGTCATGGCCGAGCTCCACTTGTTCTTGGCCTGCGTGTACGCGGTCTGGGCATCGCCCGACCATGATCCAAGCAGCTGCTGGATCTTGCTGTCCAGCTCGTCCAGGGTCGCCTGGATGGCGTTGGCATCGTTGGTGAGTTGGGTGGACGTGTTGTCGAGGGCACCGTGATTGACGACGATGGGCATGATCAGTTGCCTCCCAGGCTCGCTGCGATCTTCGCGAACGCGGAGGACTGCTGTTGCTCGCCCGCGTCCAGGTTGCTCTGCTGCTTGCGCAGCTTGTCCTCGAACTGGACGAGTGCGCTGTTGATGGAGTTCGACTCTTCGTGCCACTGCTGCATCAATTGGATGAAGGCGACCGAAGCCTGCCCCTGAAACTGGTTGCCGAGTGCTTCGACGTCGCTGTTTGTCTTGGTGATGGTCGCCTGCAGGGCCTGACGGGCGTCTGCCGTCGCGTTGGCTCCTGCGAGGATGGCACCATCTTGTGCTGACATGACATTGGCTGCCATTGCCGCTCCCTAGTGCGATAGATGGGGGCCAGCCTGATCGATTGATCCGCCGGCCAGATGTGAGCGCATACGTCGCGCGGACATCCAGACGGATACGTTAGCACTGTTGTAACGAGTGATTGCTTTGTTACACATCGAATTTGAGCCGTGGGATCCTCCCGGGCCGGGGCGTGTCACAGTGGCATGCTCCAGACCAGCACAAAGAGCCCGGAGGCCAGGAAGGCCACGGGCACCACGACGATCTGGGCGATGACTTGCACGATCTCGCCGACACGGCCGAGCAGCGGTGCGCCCTGCGTGCGTCCTCCCGCCACGCTGGTCGTGAGCGCAGCCAGGCCCACGGCCACCAGGACGAGGACGATCGCGCCCGTCGGCGTGCGCGCCAGCAGTCCGGGACGACGCGTGGCCCACTGGGCGAGCATGACGGCGGCGGCCAACCGCGGGGCCAGTCTGGCGATCCGCTGCGTCGCCGAGCACGGTGCCAGTGCCAGCACGGCCACCGTGGCGACCAGTGTCGCTGCGGCCGACCAGCCGGCGAGGCCGCGCGCGGTCGCCATGCCGGCCAGCGGCCAGCCCGCGATGACGGCGCCCGCGGCGCCGAGCGCCGTGACCAGCGACCAGGTCGCGTTTCCCTCGCGCACCAGCCGCTGTGCNCGCGGCCCCGTCACTCGTCCCGGATGCCGAGGCGTCAGGTGGCGGATCTGCGGCGCCGACGTGATGAGCAGCGGCACGTCCACCAGCTGCTCATCCGGAGCCCGCGGGGCCAGTCGGGGTGCGACGCTCACCAGCACGGCGACGACCGCGATCAGCAGCGGCGCGACGATCTGGACGCCGCCGGGGAATACGACTGTCACGGTGACGGCGACAGCTGCGACACACAGAAGCCGGGCGGCCGTCTGCACGATGACGCTGCGCGACAACGCCCACTGCGCGATCCAGCAGACCAGGCACAACCACAGGGCAGCGGCCACGCCCACGTCGAGTTTGAGCTGCAGCGCCTGGACGAGCAGCCGGGCGGCGGCGATGCCGAGGAGGGCGCCCGCGATGGCCGTCCAGGCGTCTCCCCAGGTCAGGGCGGCCGTGCTGGTGTGCG
>WRGV01000336.1 GCA_009787035.1 Propionibacteriaceae bacterium
GGGCCGACGCTGGTGAGCAGCATCGGCCTGGCCATGCTCGCCGTCGCGCTGGTGTGCTTCTGGACGGGCCCCTCCACGCTCTGGCTCGTGCTCATCGGCGTCGCGCTGGTGCCGATCGCGCTGCAATACAACCAGGTGCCCCTGCAGGCCACGGCCCTGTCGGTCGATCCGCAGGCCAGCGGACGGCTGAACACCGCCTTCATGGTCACGTCGTTCGTCGGCGGCGCGATCGGCAGCGAGGTGGCCGGCGCGCTCATCGAACCGCTGGGATGGACGGCCATCTGTGTCGAGGCCACCGTCTTCTTCCTGGCCTGCCTGGTGCTCTTCTGCACCCGCCCGGGACGGTCGGATGTCCGCCACGACCCGACCCCGGCGGTCGCGCTCACGTAGACTCCGAAGCGTGATTGCGGACGACGCGCATCTGGCCCGCCGGGGCGTCATCGCCGTCTTCGTCGGCTGCGGCCTGGCGACCGCCGCGCTGGCGTCGCGCATGTGGGTCGTCCGCGCATCGCTGGACGCCACGCCGGGCCGCATGGGCGTGTTGCTGCTGTTCATCTCGCTCGGGTCGATGTGCGTGATGCCGCTGGTCGGCCCGCAGGTTGCCCGCTGGGGCACGCGCGCGATCGTGCGCCTGGGCATGACCACATGCCTGGTGGGACTGGCCGCCGCGTGCACGTTCATCATGGCCGGTTGGCAGGCGCCGACGGCCGTCGCCTTCCTCGTGCTGGGCGCCGGGCTGGGCACCTGGGACGTCACAATGAACCTGGCCGGGACGGACGTCGAGCGCGGCCTGGGGCGGGCGATCATGCCGCAGTTCCACGCCGGCTTCTCGATCGGGACGGTCGCGGCCGCCCTGCTCGGCGCGCTGTGTTCGCGCCTGGGCGCCAGCCTGGCGGTCAGCGTCGCGATCACGATCGCCGCAAGCATCGTCCTGGTCAGCTGGGGATCGCACACGTTCCTGAGGCACGGGGCCAGCGCCGACGCGCCCCAGCGGCGCACCCCACGGGCGTCCGCCCTGGCGGCCTGGCGCGAAGGACGCACGCTGGCCATCGGCTTCCTCGTGCTCGGCGTGTCGCTGGCCGAGGGCAGCGCCAACGACTGGCTGATCCTGGGCATCGGGCAGGACTTCCAGGTGCGCGAGTCGGTCGGCATCCTGGGGCTGGCCTGCTTCCTGACCGCCATGACGACCATGCGCATCCTGGGCTCGCGGCTGATCGACGCGCGCGGACGCATCGCCACGCACCTGATCTGTTCGTCCTCGGCCCTGGTGGGCGTCGCCGTCTACTGCCTCGCGCCCAGCGTGCCCGTCGCCCTGGTCGGCGCGCTGTTCTGGGGCGTCGGCGCCGCCATGGGCTTCCCGATGGGCATGAGCGCGGCCGCGGATGACCCGCTGCGCGCCGCCGTGCGGACGTCCGTGGTCTCGACCATCGGCTACACGGCCTTCCTGGCCGGGCCCCCGCTGCTCGGCCTGCTCGCCCAGCACATCGGCTACCGGCACGCGCTGCTGTTCGTCATGATCCCGGTGGCCATCGGCATGGCGCTGGCCCCGGCGATCAGGCCGCTTGCGCGTCCAGCGCCCGGATCGCCCGGGCCGTCGGGCCGAAGCTGAACACCACGCCCGCGATCGCCATGGTCGTGGTGGGGCCCAGGCCGCCCAGCACTGTGGGCTCCCGGAGCGACCGGCGAACGGGCATGGCGCAGCCTAACCGGCCGCCTCGTGCAGTCTTTGCAGTGCCTGAATGGCGACCTCGCGGTCGGTCGTGGTCCAGAAGTCGGGCAGGCAGGCGCGCAGGAACTTCCCGTAGCGGGCGGTGACCAGGCGGGGGTCGAGGATCGCGACGACGCCGCGGTCGTCCAGACGCCGGATCAGCCGGCCGGCACCCTGTGCCAGCAGCAGCCCGGCGCCCGCCGCGGCGACCTGCATGAAGCCGTTGCCGCCGGCCTGCGTCACGGCCTGCTGGCGGGCCTGCATCAGCGGGTCGTCCGGGCGCGGGAACGGGATCTTGTCGATGATGACCAGCTGGCAGGTCGCCCCGGGCAGATCGACGCCCTGCCACAGCGACAGCGTGCCGAACAGGCACGTGGCCGGCTCGTCCAGGAACCGCTGCGTCAGGTCGGGCAGGTTGGCCTCGCCCTGGCACAGCACCTCCAGGCTCGGCAGCTCGGCGCGGACGAATGCCGCCGCCGCCTCGGCCGAGCGCTGCGACGCGAACAGGCCCAGCGTGCGCCCCCCGGCGGCCCAGACCAGCTCGGCCACCTCGGCCAGCGTCTGCGGCCCGATGCCGTCGCGGCCCGGCTTGGGCAGATCCTTGGCCAGATAGCAGATGCCCTGCGCGCGGTAGTCGAACGGCGAGCCGACGTCCAGTCCCCGCCACGCCAGCGTGCGGACGGACGCGTCGGTGTCGTCCTGGTCGGTGTCGTCCGGCTCGGCATCCCCCAGGTCGGGTGCCTCCCCGGGCGCGTCCGGCGCGTCATCCGGGATCTGCTCGCTGTTCCGGAAACCCACCTGCCCGGCCAGCGGCCCGAAGCCGCCGCCCAGCTTGAGCGTCGCCGAGGTCAACACGCCGGTGACGCGGGAGAAGATCTTGTCACGCATCAGGCCCGTGACCGACAGCGGCGCCACCACCAGCTGGCGTCCGTACCGCTCGCGCTCGCTGACCCAGACCACGTCCTGCTCGTCGAGGGCCGCCATGCGCGTGGCGATCTCGAAAACCTCGCGCACCGCACCCTGCGTCTGCACGCGCTCCAGGTCGTCGCCATCGCCCGACTCCAGGCCGCTGACCACGCGGCGGGCCACCCCGGCCAGGGCGGCCAGCGCCCGTCCGGCCGACGTGTCGGCGTCCTGCAGGCGCCCCGGCTCGGTCTCGTCGAGCGCGGCGCGCAGCTGGTCGCCGGCGCCGACGAACTCGTCGGCCAGATCATCGGACAGCCACGGCCCGGCGCGGCGGGCGACGCGGTCGACGATCTGCGGGCTCAGCTCCTGGCT
>WRGV01000337.1 GCA_009787035.1 Propionibacteriaceae bacterium
GCCGACGAGACGTTCGCTGCGGCCGCTGACCACGTCGTCACTCTGCTGGAGCGGCTCAATCTGTTCAGCATCGGCGGCAAGCTGATCGTCGGCATCCCCGTGGCCGTCGGCATCTTCGCGCAGTGGTACGCGCACTCGCGCCGCCACGCGACCGCGACGCTGACCCGGGACAGCATGTCGCGCGGCGCCGCGGCGCTGCGCCGCATCCAGCCGCTGGCACTCGCAGCGCCCACCGCGGTGCTGTGCCTGGTCTACCTGGGATTCTTCGCGGCCATGGGCACGTACCTGTTCTCGGGGTTCGCGGGCGTGCTGCCCGCGGGATACACGTACGCCGACTACGCCCGCCAGGGGTTCTTCCAGCTGGCCATCGTGAGCATCATCAACGCCGCCGTGCTCGGCTTCACGGCCGCCACCGTCCGGCGCGGGCAGAACGGCTACCCGCGCTCGCTGCGCGTGCTCGGCGCCGTGCTGTCGGTGCAGACGCTCGCGCTCATCGCCGTGTCGGCGAGCAAGATGCTGCTGTATGTGGACGCCTACGGGCTCACCGAGCTGCGGCTGTACACCCTGTGGTACCTGGTCGTCGCGTTCGTCGTCGTCGGGTTCGTCGGGGCACGGCACGTGCGCCGCTTCGCCGTCGACCGCGCGGTGATCGTCACCGTGCTTGCGGGCTTCCTGGTGCTCGCGTTCAGCAACCCCGACGGCCTCATCGCCCGCTACAACACCGACGGCTACCTCGCCGGCACCCAGCCGGCCGATGTGGCCTACCTGTCCACGGGGCTGTCGGACGCCGCCGTCCCCCACCTGGCGCGCCTGGCCGACCAGGCGCCCGACCCGGCCGTCGCCCAGCAGGCCGCCACCGCGCTGCAGAGCTACCGCGACGGCTGCTTCGCGGCCGATGGCGCCTCCGCCGTGCCCTGGACGGCCTGGAACTGGCAGACCCAGACGGCCCGCCAGGCCGCCGGCTGCTGATCTGGGCCCGCCGGCCGCCGAACGCGGGACAAGTGCGCGCCCAGAACCCGAAATCTGGCCATTCTTGGTCGATTTCGGGGCTCTGGAACGCGGTTGGTCCCAACAGGCTCGCCCGGGAAGCCCACGAGGCGCATGCCAACGCCCCCCACCACACGTAGCCGCGACGCGGCCAGCGCTGAACAACCCGCCCTGAGCCCAACGCCCGGAGCAAGATGGAGCACGCTGGAGTAAGTTGGAGCATGTTGGAGCAAGATGGAGCAAGTTTACGGAGGCAGCGGACACATGGCGCTACAAGATGATGTCGACACCCTTGTCAGCCAAGCACGGCGTATGGGCACCGACACGTCCGGCGTCGAGATCAAACGTGCGCAGGGCGGCGTGCCCAAGACTCTCGCCGAGAGCATCTCGGCCTTTGCCAACGGGGACGGCGGGCTGATCATCCTTGGTCTCGACGAGGAGGACGAATTCGCGGCTGTGCCCATCCCCACCCGAGCCATGGCGGATGCGCTGGCCAACGCGTGCTCCGATCAAGTCGAACCTCCCGTCCGCGCCCGTGTGGAGATCGTGCAGGTCGACAATGTCCCCATTGTTGCCGCTTCGATCCCCCCGTGCGACCCGAAACAGCGTCCCTGCTTTGTCCGTCGACAAGGCATAGAAGGTGGCTCGTACATCCGCACCCACGACGGCGACCGCCACCTGACCAGCTACGAAATCCATCTGCTCATTGAAGGACGCGGGCAACCGCACAACGATGGCGAGACCGTGCCCGGGGCCACGCTTGCCGACCTCGATCAAAGCGCCGTCGATGCTCTGCTCGAACGACTCCGCAGCACCCGCGGCCCCGCGTTCGCGACCGCTGAACCCGCCACCATGCTGCGGATGGCTGGCGTCTGCCCGCGCGGCGAAGCCTCGGGCCGCGTGACGCTGGCCGGTCTGATGGCTTTGGGAACCTACCCGCAGGAGTTCTTCCCGCAACTCAACGTCACCTTCGTGTCATTCCCCACCACGGACGGGGCGCCCATGGCGGACGGGACGCGATTCCTGGAGAATGTGGCCATCGATGGCTCGATCCCACAGATGGTATCTCGGCTGGTTGATGTCGTCATGCGCTCAATGACCAGACGATCCGTGATGGAGGGCATAGGCCGCCGGGACATCTGGGAGTATCCCATCGACGCGGTCCGCGAACTCGTGGTCAACGCGCTCATGCACCGCGACTATCATCCGCTCGCGCACGGCGCCCAAGTGCAGGTCGAGATGTATCCCGACCGTCTGGTCTTCCGCAATCCGGGTGGATTGTTCGGCGATGTCAGCACCCACGACCTTCTGGATGGGCGCGCATCATCCTCACGCAACGCCATCTTGGCACGGCTGCTGGAAGATCTTCCCATGCCAGGAACCAACCATATGGTCTGTGAGAACCGGGGCAGCGGCATTGCCATGATCGAACGAGAGCTCGCCACGTCCGGTCAGCAACCTGCGGTATTTCGGCCCACGCCGAGCCTCTTCGTCGCGGAAGTGCGTAGCCTCGCCATGCCCACACACCAGGTGGCTGATGCCCCACGCATTGCGCCGATATCGGCACATGACACCGAGCCGCTGATCATCAGCTTGCTCGCCGACGGACCGAAAACGAGTCAGGAGCTCCAGTCGGCCATCGGAGTAAGCCGGCCTACAGTCACCAAGAGCCTGCGCGCGCTCGAACAGCGTGGACTCGTCGCGCCGACCGCGAATCGCCGTAGCCGCTACGTGAAGTGGATGCTGACACGCTTGACGCAGTAGCCGCGGGGCTGGCCAGGAGCGCGAGGCGCCGCGTGTTGGACACACGCAAGCCGAAGCGCGACGCCGCCAGCGTCGTGGCAACCCCAAGGAGGCGCAGCCTCCCGCCTGCCACCACCACACGTAGCCGCGACGCTGGCTAGGAGCGCGAGGCGCCGCGTGTTGGACACACGCAAGCCGAAGCGCGACACCGCCAGCGTCGTGGCTACCCGGCTTCGTAGCCCCAGGTGTCGGAGGG